>NZ_JBHUWW010000212.1:0-9749 GCF_042669755.1 Kitasatospora sp. NPDC057223
GGCCACCGGCCGCCGCCGTACCCCGGCTCGCGTGCCGCCGCTCAGCCGCTGCTATTTCGCGGGGCCGATGCCGACCATCGCCCCGCCGGGGCGCCCCTTGCGTCCCGGCTCGTCGGTGTCCGTGCCGGGGCCGCGCTCCCGGAGCCGGGCCCAGGTGTCCCGCGCGGTGTCGGCGACGGGCCGGCAGCGCAGCCCGGCGGCGGGTGACGCGACTCGTCCGGGCCGAGGAGGTGCTGATCCATTCGGAGGCACATAGCATCCCCTGTGTACGGCTTTGTCCTGGTTCGAGCGTCGCGCGGGGAGAGATCGTCAGCATGGGAAATCCGGCACTGGTCGACCCGGACACCGTCCGCCCGACGGCCGCGGAGGCCTGGATCTGGGGCTACCCGCTCCTGGAGAACTACCGCACCATGTACCCGCAGGCCGTCGACGACGCGGACCCCCGCCACGTCGGCGGCTTCGGCGTGTTCCGGCACTACCCGCAGCCCTCCACGCCCGCCAACACGGACGTGGTGACGCCGAACAACGACACCCCGTACTCCTGGGCCTGGCTCGACCTGCGGGCCGAGCCCTGGGTCGTCTCGGTGCCCGCCGAGGACCGCTACTACGTGATCCCGCTGCACGAGCTGGACACCGTGTACGCCGGCTTCGTCGGGGCCCGCACCACCGGACGGGAGGCGGGTGACCACCTGGTGGCCGGCCCCGGCTGGCAGGGCGAGGTGCCGGAAGGCGTCGCCGGGGTGATCCGGACCGCCACCCAGCTGGTCGGCATCCTCGGCCGGACCTACCTCGCCGGTACCTCCCCCGAGGCCGTCGAGGAGCTGAAGGCCGTCCAGCAGCAGTACCGCCTGCGGCCGTTGCACGAGTACGCCGGCACCCCGGCCCCGCCGCCCGCGCCGCAGCCCGTCTGGCCGGTCTGGCGCGACGAGGTCACGGACACCGTCGAGTTCTTCGGCTTCCTGGACTTCCTGCTCGGTTTCTTCCCCGTCCTGCCCGCCGAGGCGGACCTGCGGCGCCGGCTCGCCGCCCTGGGCATCGACGGCCGCGGCGAGTTCGAGCCCGCCGCGCTGCCCGTCGAGGTGCGTACCGAGATCGAGCGCGGGATCGCCGACGGCCGCGCCCGGCTGGAGGAGGCCGCCGCCGGGATCAGCAACGCCGTGGACTTCTTCGGCACCCGGGAGCAGATCGGCGACGACTACCTCGACCGGGCGATCGGCGCGAAGAAGGGCCTCTACGGGCTGCCCGCCGAGGAGGCCTGGTACGGCGGCTGGCTGGTCGACAGCGAGGGCAACCGGCCGCCGAACGCGGGTGAGCGCGACTACGTGCTGCGCTTCGCGCCGGACGGGCTGCCGCCTGCCGAGTTCTTCTGGTCGGCCACCATGTACGGGCTCCCGGACCGCCTGCTGGTCGACAACCCGATCGGCCGGTACTCGATCGGCGACCGCACCCCCGGCCTGCTCCGCGACCCCGACGGCGGCCTCAGCCTGTACGTGCAGGCCAAGCGGCCGGCGAACCCCGCGCAGAGCGCGAACTGGCTGCCCGCGCCGGACGGCCCGTTCACCCTCGTCATCCGGCTGTACGGGCCGGACCGGTCGGTCCTGACCGGCGAGTGGAACCTCCCGCCGCTGACCCCGCACTGACCCCGCGCCGACCGCCTCCAGCCGCGCCCTCCCGCCTCGCCCACCTGCCGCTCCGCCGACCCGTCGGCTCCGCCCGGAAGGACTCCGCATGCCCCAGCCCGCGATCGAGGCCCTCGCCGCCGACGCCTACATCTACGGGTACCCGCTTGTCGCCGACCTCTCGATGGTCGACCACGTCGGCTCGAAGGGGCTGGGGAGCCTCGCGCCCGCGCCGTTCAACCGGTTCGGCCACGCGACGGCCCTGGCCGAACCGGCGGACGAGTTCGTCTCGGTGAACAACGACACCGTCTACTCGATCGCCCAGCTGGACCTCTCCGAGGGCCCGCAGCTGCTGCACGTCCCGGACACCGGCGGCCAGTACCACGTGCTCCAGTTCGTCGACGCCTGGAGCAACAACTTCGCCTACATCGGCCGCCGGGCCACCGGCACGGCCGAACAGACCTGGCTGATCACCGCACCCGGCTGGCACGGCACGCCCCCGGACGGCGTCCGGGTGATCACCTCGCCGACCACGATCGCCACCGTGGTCGGCCGCAACGCCTGCGACGGCCCCGCTGACCTCCCCCGGATCCGGGCGCTCCAGGAACAGCTGACGATCAGCCCGCTGGAGCCCGGCGGCGTACCGGCCGGCCTGCCGGAGCCGGACGCCTCCGTACCCGGGGAACTC
The DNA here is from genome assembly GCF_042669755.1 of Kitasatospora sp. NPDC057223. Lineage (NCBI taxonomy): Bacteria > Bacillati > Actinomycetota > Actinomycetes > Kitasatosporales > Streptomycetaceae > Kitasatospora > Kitasatospora sp. NPDC057223. The sequence goes on from NZ_JBHUWW010000212.1 coordinate 2,308, forward strand.
GCGTTCTTCGAGCGGCTGCGGGTCTGGCTGGCGGCCTTCCCGCCCGCCGGGCCGGACATCGAGTACCAGCAGCGCTTCTCCCCGCTCGGACTGCTCGACAGCGGGCCCTCGCCCTACCTCGGCGCCGCACCCGAATGGACCGCCGCGCTGGTCAGGGGCCTGACGGCGGGCAAGCAGCGGGTGGAGGAGGCGACCCGCCCGGCCGAGGGCACGCCGAGCGGCGACTGGAGCGCCAACCTGCACATGTTCGACTACAACCTCGACTTCCTCGGCCCCGGCACCCTCGACGAGCCGCGGTGGCGGATCGCCGACCGCCGCGCCGCGTACCTGACCCGCTCGGCGGCGGCGCGGGCCGGCCTCTGGGGCAACCACGCCTACGAGGCGGTGTACGCGACCGCGTACCAGGACGTGGAGGGCCGGCAACTGAACGGCGCGCACGCGTACACGCTGCGGTTCGACGCGCCGCCGCCGGTGGACGCGTTCTGGTCCGTCACCATGTACAGCCTGCCGGACTACTATCTGGCCGAGAACCCGATCGGCCGGTACTCGGTCGGCGACCGCACCCCCGGGCTGGTGTACGGGGCGGACGGCTCGCTGACGCTCGTCCTGCAGCGTGAGCGGCCGGCCGGCGACGCGGAGGCGGCGAACTGGCTGCCCACCCCCGCCGGGGACTTCCGGCCGATGATCCGGCTCTACCAGCCGCAGGCGGCCGTGCTCGACGGCTCGTACCGCCTGCCGCCGATCCTGCCGCGCTGACCTGCCCGGTGGCCTCCCGGTGGCCCTGCGCACCGACGGCCGTGCCGGTGGAGGAGTCCGAGAAGAGGAGTCCGAGAATGGGTGACGCGATCGGCCAGATGCTGGCCTCCGCGGTCGGTATCGCCATCAGCCCGCTGCCGCTGATCGCGGTGATCCTGATGCTGGCCACGCCGAAGGGGCGGGCCAACGGCATGGCCTTCACCGCCGGCTGGGTGCTCGCCCTGGCGGCGGTCACCACGGTGGTGGTGCTGGCGGGGTCGGGCCTGGACACCGAGGCGTCCAAGCCCGACTGGTCGTACTGGCTGAAACTGGCGCTGGGCGTGCTGTTCCTGCTGATGGGCGCCAGGCAGTGGAAGGACCGCCCGCGCGAGGGGCACGTCAGCAGCCCGCCGAAGTGGATGCAGGCGATCGACCGCTTCACCCCCGCCAAGGCGGCCGGGCTCGCCGTCGCCCTGGTGGCGGCCAACCCGAAGAACCTGGTGCTGGCCGTCGGCGGCGCGGTGTCGATCGCGACGAGCACGGCCACCGCCGGCGGCAAGGCGGTGGCCGTGGTGCTGATGGTTCTGGTGGGGTCACTGTGTGCGCTGCTGCCGCTCGGCGTGTACGTCTTCGGCGGAGCCAGGTCGGCCAGGGTGCTGGGGGAGTGGAAGGCCTGGATGTCTGCCCACAACTCCGCGGTCATGATGGTCGTCCTGGTCGTCCTCGGCGCCAAGTACGTCGGTGACGCGATCTCCGGCCTGACGGCCTGACGGCCTGACGGCCTGACGCCGGGCCGCCGGGCCACCGGGTCGGAGGAGCCCTCAGTCCTTGGGCTGGGTGAAGCGGATGCGGTTGCCGAAGGGGTCGCGCAGGCCGCAGTCGATGCCGTAGGGGCGCTCGGTGGGCTCCTCGGTGAACTCGACGCCCAGGGCCAGCAGCGTCTCGTACGTCTTGTGGCAGTCCTCCGTGGTGAAGATGAGCCAGCCGCCCGTCGCGCCCTTGGTCACCAGGTCGCGGACCTGCTCGGCGGTCTCCTCGGACATCGCCGGGGGGCCGGGCTTCTCCAGCATGATCTGGCGCTCGGGGTGGCCGGGGACGCTGACGGTCAGCCAGCGCATGAAGCCCATGTCGACGTCGGCGGCGACCTCCAGGCCGAGCTTGCCGACGTAGAAGTCGAGGGCTTCGTCCTGGTCCAGGACGTACAGCTGCGAGTGCGTGATGGCGTTGAACATGTTCCTCACGCTAGTGGGCGGGCCGGCCGGAAACTTATCCAGAACTGCTCAGCCGGCGGACGTGCCGGACCGCCCCGGCGGCAGCCCGTCGCCCGGGCGCGTCCACGCCATCGTGAAGCACGTCGGCACGCCCGTGGCCCCCGCCTCCCGGCGGTACGTCCGCGGTGACCGGCCGACGATGTCGCGGAACGTCCGGCTGAAGGTCCCCGGGCTGCCGAAGCCGACCTCGAAGCAGATGTCCGTCACGCTGCGCCCGCTCTCCCGCAGCAGGAACATCGCCCGCTCGACCCGGCGGCGCTGCAGGTAGCGGTGCGGCGTCTCGCCGAACGTCGCCCGGAAGGTGCGGCTGAAGTGGGCCGGGGAGACATGGGCGATCCGGGCCAGCGCCGGGACGTCCAGCGGTTGCGCGTAGGCGCGGTCCATCGCGTCCCGGGCCCGGAGCAGGCGGCGGTTCGTCTCTTCGGTGGCGCGGCTCACCCGGCCATCACACCACGGCCCGCCGCCCGGGCTACTGCGGGCCGCCCGCCGGACCGGGCGGCGCGGTGGGCGGGGCGGACGCCGACGGTGCTGCGGTGGGCGCCGAGGACGGGGCGGGAGCACCGGGCGTCGCCGTGGGCGCGGGCGTCGCCGCGGGGTCGGGAGGCGGCGTGCCGGCCGGCGAGGAGGACGGCGGGGCGGACGGTGTGCCGCTCGCGGTGGCGGACGGCGCGGGGCTCGCCGGGGGCGCGGTGGCCGGGACGGACGGGTCGGCGGGCGCCGGGGTGGCGCCGCCGCGCTGCTGCGGGCCGCCCTCCAGGGTGACCACGGCCTGGGACGGCGGCAGGGCGATCCGGGCCGTCCAGGCGGTGCCCGGGGCCCGCTCCTCGTCGACGGTCACGGTGACGGTGATCCGCCGGCCGGGTTCGAGCGTCCCGGAGTCGCGGCTGAGGCGGAGCCAGTCCGCGTCCAGCACGGCGTGCCAGTGGATGTCCGTCCCGCCCGAGTTGGTCATCGTGATCACGGTGCGGCTGCCGTACTCGGCCGCCTCCACCGTGAGCAGGCCGGCCGGCGCCGGGGCCCCGGCCGCCGGGGCGGCGTCGGGGACGGCGACCGGCAGCGGGGCCGGGACGGGCACCGAGTGCAGTGCCGGGCCCGCGATCGGGGACGCGCCGAGGGCCGGCACCGGTACCGCGGGGCCCTGGATCCGAGGGAACAACGTTTCTGCGGGGACGGCTCCCGCCAGCTCCAGCCCGCCGGCGGCCCCCTGGCCGGGGCCGGGCCAGGCGCCCTCCCCGGTGCTCGTGGCCGTCGCCGGCGCCGCCGCCGGGCCGTCCGGGTGCCGGCCGTCGCGCGGGCCGCCGTCGCCGTCGACCCGGACGGAGGAGACCGTGGCGGCGGCGCCCGGCCCCCCGCCGCCCTGGTGCCCCGCCCACAGGGTGATCACCGGGGCGGCCAGCACCGCGGCGAGGACGCCCGTGGTCAGCACCCGCTGGCGGACCGCCACCGCCCGGCCGGGACCGGCCGCCCGGTGCCGGGGGAAGCCGCGCTGGTCGAAGCGCAGGCCCGGCTCGTCCGCCGGCGGGCGCCCCAGCCGGGCGGCCGCCCGCCGGCCCGCGGCCGCCCCGGCCAGGAAGGCGGCCCCGCCCGGCCCCGCGCCGCCCGGCCCGGACCTGGCCGGCGCGGACCTCGCCGGCCCGGAGCGCGCCGACCTGCCCGGCGGGCCACCCTCGGCGCCGCCGTGCCGCGAGGGGCCGCCCGCACCCGCCGGCCGGGCGGCGCCCCGGTCGGCGGCCGACCGGGCCTGTTCGGGCGCGCGGAGCACGGGCAGGCCCGGCAGGCCCGTCAGCCCCGTACCGACCTCGCCGGCCACCCGCTCCGCCGTACCCCGGCAGGTCGGGCAGTCGACCACGTGCTGCACCAGCTCGCGGCGCAGGGCCGGACCGAGCACCCAGCCGCGCCAGCTGCCCGCGCCCGCCCCGCCGAGCCGGTGCAGCTCCGGGCAGCTGCCCACGCCGAGCACCAGCAGGGCGGCCCGCGTCCGCCCGACCTCCGCGCCCGCCGAGGCGAGCAGCGCCCGGGCGGTGTCGGCCGGCACGCCGAGGACGGCGGCCACCTCGATCGGGCTGAGCCGGTGGCGGACGGAGAGCTCCAGGGCCTCGCGCTGCTCCGGGTCCGTCCCGGCGGCCTCGGGCCAGGCGAGCGAGGCCAGCTCCTGGCGGCGCCGTGCGGCGGCGGCCCGGTCGGCCGGGGCGGCGTCCGCGGGCGGCGGTGTGCCCGGCCCGCGGTCGAGCCGGTGCAGGCAGCTGTACCGGGCGAGCGAGTAGAGCCAGGCCCGGACCAGCCCCGGCTCGGCCAGCCGCCCGCCGTGCCGCAGCGCCAGCTCGCCGACCTCCCGGACGGCGGCGGCCGCCGCCTCGTGCTCGCACAGCACCGAGAGGCAGTAGGTGAACAGCCCGTCCAGCTGTCGGTCGTAGGCCGCGAGGACGGTGTTGCGGGGCCTTTCCACACTCGTAGTCACCTACCTGACGGTAGACACCGGCGGGGTTCGGTCCGGGGTATTCCGCCCCCCTGTACTTCTTTCGGGTAACAACACGACCGGTCAGCGTGCCCTTCGCCGGGGCCGCCCGTCCGGGACTGTCGGTGGCAGCCGCTACGGTGGGCCGCATGGCAGCCCGTACCAAGACCACCGCGAAGCCGCGCCCGGCCTACCGCTGCACGGAGTGCGGCAACCAACTCCCGAAGTGGGTCGGCCGCTGCCCGGAGTGCAACGCCTGGGGCACGGTCGAGGAGTACGGCGCCGTCCCGATCCGCACCACGGCCGCCGGGCCGGTCAGCGCGCCCGCGCGGCCGATCGGCCAGGTCGACGGCCAGGTCGCCACCGCCCGGACGACCGGCGTGCCCGAGCTCGACCGGGTGCTCGGCGGCGGGATCGTGCCCGGTGCGGTGGTGCTGCTGGCCGGCGAGCCCGGTGTCGGCAAGTCGACCCTGCTGCTGGACGTCGCCGCCAAGGCCGCCAGTGACCAGCACCGCACCCTGTACGTCACCGGCGAGGAGTCGGCCGGCCAGGTGCGGCTGCGCGCCGACCGGATCAACGCGCTCTCCGACCACCTCTACCTCGCCGCCGAGTCCGACCTCGGCGCGGTGCTCGGCCACATCGACCAGGTCAACCCCGGGCTGCTGATCCTCGACTCGGTGCAGACCATCGCCTCCGCCGAGCTGGACGGGGCGCCCGGCGGCCCGTCCCAGGTCCGCGAGGTGGCGGGGGCGCTGATCCGGGTCTCCAAGGAGCGCGGCATGGCCACCCTGCTGGTCGGCCACGTCACCAAGGACGGCTCGATCGCGGGCCCGCGCCTGCTGGAGCACCTGGTCGACGTGGTGCTGAGCTTCGAGGGCGACCGGCACGCCCGGCTGCGCATCATCCGCGGGATCAAGAACCGGTACGGCGCCACCGACGAGGTGGGCTGCTTCGAGCTGCACGACGAGGGCATCGTCGGGCTGGCGGATCCGTCCGGCCTCTTCCTGACCCGCCGTGACAAGCCGGTGCCCGGCACCTGCCTCACCGTCACGCTGGAGGGCCGCCGTCCGCTGGTCGCCGAGGTGCAGGCGCTGATGGTGGATTCGCAGATCCCCTCGCCCCGGCGCACCACCTCGGGCCTGGAGTCGCCGCGGATCGCGATGATCCTCGCCGTGGTCGAGCGGCACGGCGGCGTGAAGCTCGGCAAGCAGGACATCTACACCGCGACGGTCGGCGGGGTGAAGCTCAGCGAGCCGTCCGCCGACCTGGCGATCGCGCTCGCGGTCGCCAGCTCCTCCTCCGACACCCCGCTGCCCAGCAACCTGGTGGCGATCGGCGAGGTCGGCCTGGCGGGCGAGGTCCGCCGGGTGACGGGCGTGCAGCGCCGCCTGGCGGAGGCTCACCGGCTGGGGTTCACCCACGCCCTCGTCCCGCCGGACCCGGGCAAGGTGCCGCGCGGCATGAAGGTGGTCGAGGTCGCCGACATCGGCGAGGCCCTGCTCGCCATCCCCGGCCGCCGCCGGGCGTCCGCGAAATCGCGGACCGCGGCTCCGGCCGAGACGCCGCCCGCGCCCCGCTCGGCACCCCGGTCCGCGGCCCGCCCGGCACCCGTCGCGGCCTACCCCGAGGAGCTGATGGAGGGCTGGGAACCGGTCGACTCCGACGAAGTGGGCTGACCCCGGCCCTGTTAATGCCGCATCCAGTTAGACTTTCCCCTGTCTAATTGGCAATACGGCAGTAATAAGCGACAGACCGTAGGCCGGCGCACCGCGTGAGGTGCGCGGCACGGGGTCGACCGGAGGAGTCACGTGGCAGCCAGCGACCGGGTGGACAAGTCCCCCCGTGAGGAGGCCCTGTTGCGGGCTTCCCTCAGTGCCATCGCTCCTGGGACGGGGTTGCGCGACGGCCTGGAGCGGGTGCTGCGGGCCAACACCGGCGGGCTGATCGTGCTCGGGTTCGACAAGACCGTCGAGTCCGTGTGCACCGGCGGTTTCGTCCTGGACGTCGAGTTCTCGGCGACCAGGTTGCGCGAGCTGTGCAAGCTCGACGGCGCGGTGGTGCTCGACAAGGACATCACCAAGATCGTCCGAGCCGGTGTCCACCTGATGCCGGACTCCACCATCCCCACCGACGAGACCGGCACCCGCCACCGCACCGCGGAGCGCGTCAACAAGCAGACCGGGTTCCCGGTCGTCGCGGTCTCGCACTCGATGCGGCTGATCGCGATGTACGTCAACGGCACCCGGCGCGTCCTGGAGGACTCGACGACCGTGCTGTCCCGTGCCAACCAGGCACTGGCCACCCTGGAGCGCTACAAGCTCCGCCTGGACGAGGTGGCCGGCACGCTCTCCGCCCTGGAGATCGAGGACCTGGTCACCGTCCGGGACGTCACCGCCGTCGCCCAGCGGCTGGAGATGGTCCGGCTGATCGCCACCGAGATCGCCGGGTACGTGCTGGAGCTCGGCACCGACGGCCGGCTGCTCTCGCTCCAGCTCGACGAGCTGATCCAGGGCGTCGAGCCCGAGCGGGAGCTGGTCGCCCGGGACTACTTCCCCGAGCGGGCGGCCAAGCGCGGCCGGACGGTCCCCGAGGTGCTCACCGACCTCGAAGCGCTCACCCACGCCGAACTGCTCGACCTGCAGACCGTCGCCAAGGCGCTCGGCTACTCCGGGTCGCCGGAGTCGCTGGACTCCGCGGTCTCCCCGCGCGGCTACCGCCTGCTGGCCAAGATCCCGCGCCTGCCGAACACCGTGATGGAGCGGCTGGTGGAGCACTTCGGCGGGTTGCAGAAGCTGCTGGCCGCCAGCATCGACGACCTGCAGACGGTCGAGGGCGTCGGCGAGACCCGGGCCCGCTCGGTCCGCGAGGGGCTGTCGCGGCTCGCCGAGTCGTCCATTCTGGAGCGCTACGTCTGAGAGTCCGCGACCAGCGGTCGGACGTGCGAAGGCCGGAGGGCCCGGGGATCCGTCCCCGGGCCCTCC
>NZ_JBHUWW010000213.1:0-9632 GCF_042669755.1 Kitasatospora sp. NPDC057223
GTGGTCCGGGCGGGGCCGGCCGCAAGGGCATCGGTCGGGTCAGGCCACGACCTCCTGCAGCTTGCCGGTGGCGACGTCCAGGACGAAGCCGCGCACCGCGTCGGTGTGCGGGACGAACGGGCTGTTCCTGATCCGCGCGACGGACTGCCGCACATCGGTGTCGAGGTCCGCGAAGGCCTCGGCCGCCCACGGGGGCTTGATGCCGGTCTCCTCCCGGATCGACTCCCGGAAGGCGTCGTCGCCGAAGGTGAGCATGCCGCAGTCGGTGTGGTGGATGAGGATGATCTCGCGCGTCCCGAGCAGCCGCTGACTGATCGCCAGGGACCGGATCGCGTCGTCGGTGGCGACCCCGCCCGCGTTGCGGATCACGTGCGAGTCGCCCTCGGCCAGCCCGAGCACGCCGTACACGTTGAGCCGGGCGTCCATGCAGGCCAGGACGGCGGTACGACGGGCCGGCGGCAGCGGGAGCGGTCCGGTGAAGGAGGCGGCGTAGTCGGCGTTGTTGGCGAGGTACTGCTCGGTGGCGCGGACGTTCTCGGTCATGACTGACTCCGGATTCGCTGGCTGGAGTACACGGGAACGGCGGGCCGCCGGGGGCGCTCCCCCGGGCGGGGAGGGCGCGGCGGCCACCGGTGAGGAGAAGCGCCACGGCCGGAGACGGCGGTGGCGGGCCCTGGCCTCGGCGGCGTCGGGGACGCGGCCGGGCGGGCCGGGAGGAACGTGCGGGGCGGCGGGTGGCCGGGCCCCGGGGCGACCCCGTGGGTCAGCCGCGACAGCCGGTACTGGATACGCGGCCGTAGTCGACGTGTCGACGCCGCACGAGCACGGTCATGCCCTCAACCTAGCGCGGGCCGTGGCGGCCGGTCCACGGCCACCGGCCCGGAGCGCGGGCGTACGGACGCGCCGGGGCAGCGCCCGCGCCGTGCTGCGCGCCCCCGACGCCGGGATCCCCCGCCGCCCTAGTCGAGCACCGGCAGCAGCTCCGGCAGGTGTCCGTCCGAGGCGAGGGCGGCCGCCCGGCGCTCGGCGGGCACCTCGCCGTAGGTGGTGGTGCGCTGGCGGTGCGGCCGGCCCGCCGCCTCCGCGATCGCCTCCAGGTCGCGGACGGACTTGTAGCTCCCGTACGCCGAGCCGGCCATCCGGGAGATCGTCTCCTCCATCAGCGTGCCGCCCAGGTCGTTGGCACCGGAGCGGAGCATCTCGGCGGCGCCCTCCGCACCGAGCTTCACCCAGCTGGTCTGGATGTTGGGGATGTGGGTGTGCAGGAGCAGCCGGGCCATCGCGACCACGGCCCGGTTGTCACGGGCGGTCGGTCCGGGCCGGGCGATGCCGGCCAGGTAGACCGGTGCGTTGGTGTGGATGAACGGGAGCGTCACGAACTCGGTGAAGCCGCCCGTCCGCTGCTGGATCTGCGCGAGCAGCCGCAGGTGGCCGAGCCAGTGGGCGGGAGTGTCGACGTGGCCGTACATCATCGTGGACGAGGAGCGGATGCCCAGCTCGTGCGCGGTGCTGACGACCTCCACCCAGGTGGCGGCGGGCAGCTTGCCCTTGGTCAGCACCCAGCGGACGTCGTCGTCGAGGATCTCGGCGGCGGTGCCGGGGATGGTGTCCAGACCGGCCTCCTGGGCCTGCTGGAGCCACTCGCGGATGGACAACCCGGTGCGGGTGGCGCCGTTGACGACCTCCATCGGGGAGAAGGCGTGCACGTGCATGCCGGGCACCCTGGCCTTCACCGCGCGGGCGATGTCGAAGTACGCGGTGCCGGGCAGGTCGGGGTGGATGCCGCCCTGCATGCAGACCTCGGTCGCGCCGACGTCCCAGGCCTGGGCGGCGCGGTCGGCGACCTGGTCGAGCGAGAGCGTGTAGGCGTCGGCGTCGGTGCGGCGCTGGGCGAAGGCGCAGAACCGGCAGCCGGTGTAGCAGACGTTGGTGAAGTTGATGTTCCGGGTGACGCAGTAGGTGACGGTGTCGCCGACCGCGTCGCGGCGGACGTCGTCGGCGATCCGGCAGAGCGCGTCCAGGGCCGGGCCGTCCGCCTGGAAGAGGGCGAGGGCCTGGGCGTCGGTGAGCTTGGTGGGGTCGTCGGCGGCGACGGAGAGGGCTTGACGGATATCGGATGACAGAATCTGAAATCTGTCATCCGTCAGCCGTCCGCTGTCCGCTGACATCTGCTCCCGCAGCACCTCCCAGTCCCCGTACACGTCCTCGAAGTCGGCCCGGCGGTCCCCGGTCCGGCCCTCGGTGTCGATGGTCCTGTGCAGGTCGGTGCGGCCGTACGAGGTGGGCAGGTCCTCCGGCTCCTGCCAGGGCAGGCCGACCGGCATCGCGTCCTCGCGCGCCAGCCCGGTGACCGGGTCGGCCAGCGCGTTCACGTGCGGCATGATCCGCGGGTCGAGCCAGGGCTCGCCCCGCAGCAGGTACTCCGGGTAGACGGTGAGCCGCTCGCGCAGCGCGAATCCGGCTTCGGCGGTACGGGCGGCCAGGTCCTCGATGTGCGGCCACGGCCGCTCGGGGTTGACGTGGTCCGGAGTCAGCGGGGAGACCCCACCCCAGTCGTCGATGCCCGCCCCGACGATCAGCGCGAACTCGCGGTCGACGAGGTTCGGCGGCGCCTGGATGCGGGCGGACGGCCCGAGCACCAGCCGGGCGACGGCGATCGCGGCGGCCAGCTCCTCCAGCTCGGCGTCGGGCATCGCGCGCATCGCGGTGTCCGGCTTCGCCCGGAAGTTCTGCACGATCACCTCCTGCACGGCGTGGTACTGCCGGGCGGTGCGCCGGATCGCGAACAGCGCGTCGGCCCGCTCCTCGTACGTCTCGCCGATGCCGATCAGCACGCCGGTGGTGAACGGGACGGCGCTGCGCCCGGCGTCCTCCAGGACGCGCAGCCGGACGGCGGGCTCCTTGTCCGGCGAGCCGTGGTGCGGGCCGCCCGGCTCGGACCACAGCCGGGTGGCGGTGGTCTCCAGCATCATGCCCATGGACGGCGCGACCGGCTTGAGCCGCTGGAAGTCCGTCCAGGTCAGCACGCCCGGGTTGAGGTGCGGCAGCAGGCCGGTCTCCTCCAGCACCCGGATGGCCATCGCCCGGACGTAGGCGAGCGTGTCGTCGTACCCGTGCGCGTCGAGCCACTCGCGGGCCTCGGGCCAGCGCTCCTCGGGGCGGTCGCCGAGCGTGAACAGGGCCTCCTTGCAGCCCAGCGCGGCGCCCTGACGGGCGATCTCCAGCACCTCGTCCGGCGAGAGGTACATGCCGTGCCCAGCCCGGCGGAGCTTGCCCGGCACGGTGACGAACGTGCAGTAGTGGCACTTGTCCCGGCAGAGCCGGGTCAGCGGGATGAAGACCTTCTTGGAGTACGTGACGACCCCCGGCCGGCCCGCCGCCTCCAGACCCGCGTCGCGGATCCGGGCCGCGCTCGCGCAGAGGTCCCGCAGGTCCTCGCCCCGGGCCTGGAGCAGGACCGCCGCCTCGGCGACGTCGAGGGCCACCCCGTCACGCGCCCTGCGCAGGGCCCTCCGCATGCCGTTCGCGGTGGCGGGGGGCGTGCTGGGAGCGGATACGGCCGGGACCGGTGCGGTCGGGGAGGCGTCGGTTGCGTCCATGCCGCGACCCTACGCGGCTTTCAACCCCCAGGAGGACGTAACCCTGAGGTGGGATCAGGGTCACCCACCCGGCGGGATGCTTCGTGAGGTGTACCCGGATGTGGCCCTGCGGGCTGATGCCCCCGGGCCGCCAAGCGCTTGTAATGGAGTAGGGACGGGCGATCGGCACACCTACGGAGGGGTTGAACGTGATGACGGACGACACGACGACTGAGGTGGACCAGGGCGGTGCGCCGTACCGGTCCGGGCGGCGTACGGCGGTGCGCGTCCTGGTGCCGGTGGCGGTGGCGGGCGTGGTGGCCGCCGGTATCGGCCTGGTGCCCGCGCTGGCCGACGACGGGGCGCCGAGCCTGCCGCCGCTGACGGCGCAGCAGCTGGTCGAGAAGGCCCTCGGCTCCGAGGCGCAGACGCTGTCCGGCACCGTGCAGATCTCGGCCGACCTGGGTGTGCCCGCGCAGCTGCTCGGCGGTGTCGGCGGCGGGCTCGGGGGCGCGGCCGGTGCCGGCGGGGAGGGCGGCGGATCGTCCGCGGCCGCGCCGGAGACGAAGCTGGCAGGCCTGCTCAGCGGCAACCACACCCTGCGGGTCGCGGTGGACGGGCCGGACCGCCAGCGGGTCGGGCTGATCGAGAACCTGGCCGAGTACGAGCTGGTCCGCAACGGCGCCCAGGCCTGGGCCTGGGACAGCTCGACCAACGAGGCGGTGCACCTGACGCTCCCGCAGGCCGGCGCCGCCGACCGGCACCGGGCTCCGCTGACCGGCGTGCCGACGACGCCGCAGGAGGCCGCGCAGCGGTTCCTCGCGCTCAGCGCCGGCACCACCTCGGTCACGGCGGACGGCACGGCGACGGTCGCGGGCCGCAAGGCGTACCGGCTGAGCGTGAAGCCGACGCAGGCCGGCTCGACGATCGGCGAGGTGCGGATCGCGGTGGACGCCGGCAACGGTGTGCCGCTGGCCGTGGTGGTCAAGGCCGCCGACGGCGGTGGCACGGTGTTCGACGCCCACTTCAAGGACGTGTCCTTCGCCGCGCCGGATGCCAAGGCCTTCGACTTCACCGCCCCCAAGGGCGCCAAGGTGACGGAGCGGAAGCTCGACGACGGCCATGACGCAGCCGGGGCCCCGGAGGCAGCCGAGGAGGCCGCCGGGGCCGCCGCCCACGCCGGGGACGGCCTGAACGTGGTCGGCGAGGGCTGGACGACGGTGCTCAGCACCCGGCTGCCGGCCGGGGACGCCGTCGCACCGGCCGAGGGCGGGGCCGGGCGCGGGAGCGGGCCCGCCGCGCCGCGGGGCGGCCAGAGCGTGCAGTCGCTCGCCAAGGCCCTGGGCAAGCCCGTCGACGGCGGCTCGCTGATCAGCACCAAGGTGCTGAACGTGCTGGTCACGGACGACGGCCGGGTCTTCGCCGGCGCGGTGACGCTGCCGGTGCTGCAGAGTGCGGCCGGGGTGAAGTAATGACCCAGGCTCCTCCCACGGAGCCGGCTGGGGGCCGGGCCGCCGATGCGCGCCCGGCCCCCGTCGCCGCTCCCCCGCCGCCGGTGGCCGTCGACGCGGTGATCAGCACCAGCGGGCTGACCAAGCGTTTCCGGGGCGGCCAGCTCGCCGTCGACGGGCTCGACCTGACGGTGCCGCGGGGCAGCGTCTTCGGCTTCCTCGGCCCGAACGGCTCGGGCAAGACCACCACGATCCGGATGCTGATGGGCCTGATCGCGCCGTCCTCGGGCCGGGCCACGGTGCTCGGCGAGCCGATGCCGCAGTCGGTCGGCTCGGTGCTGCCCCGGGTCGGCGCCCTGATCGAGGGCCCCGCGCTGTACGGGTTCCTCTCCGGGCGGGACAATCTGGCCCGCTACGACGCGGCCGACCCGACCGCCGACCCGCGCAGCCGGGAGCGCCGGGTGCGCGAGGCACTGGACCGGGTCGGGCTGACGGCCGCCGCCGGCAAGAAGGCCAGGGCGTACTCGCTCGGCATGAAGCAGCGCCTCGGCCTGGCCGCCGCCCTGCTCCAGCCGCGCGAGCTGCTGGTGCTGGACGAGCCGACCAACGGGCTCGACCCGCAGGGCATGCGGGAGATCCGCGCGCTGGTCCGGGAGGTGGCGGCGGAGGGCACCACGGTCTTCCTCTCCTCCCACCTGCTGGACGAGATCGAGCAGGTCTGTACGCACGCCGCCGTGATGTCGCGCGGCCGGCTGCTGGTGCAGGGCACCGTCGCGGAGCTGGCTGCCCGGGCCCAGGGCCGGCTGGTGGTCCGGACGGCGGACGTGGCGCAGGCCGCCGGGATCCTCGCCGCCCACGGGCTGAGCGGCATCCGGGCGGGGGACGACCGGGTGGACGCCGAGACGAGCCCGGCCCCGCCCGGGTCGCCGGAGGACGACGCGCTGCCCAAGCTGTGCGCGGCGCTGGTCGAGGCCGGGGTGCGGGTGCGCGGCTTCGGGGTGGAGCGGGGCACGTTGGAGGACGCCTTCGTGGCACTGACCGGGGAGGGCTTCGATGTCGCAGGTTGAGCTACCGCAGGTTGAGCTGTCACAGACTGAGCTGTCGCAGGCCGGGGCGTCGCGGGCCGGGGCGTCGGCGGGCCGCGCCGCCGGGACGGCTACGGCCGCCCGCACGGGCCGGGGCTTCCTGGCACTGTTCCGCAGCGAGCTGACCCTGACGTTCCGCCGGGCCAGGACGATGGCGCTGCTGGGCATCCTCGCGGTGCTGCCGGTGCTGATCGGCACCGTGGTCAGGATCGAGACGGGCTCCTCGCACGGCGGGGAGGGCCCGGCCTTCATCGCCCAGGTGACCCAGAACGGCCTGTTCCTGGTGTTCACCGCGCTGGCCGTCGCGCTGCCCGTCTTCCTGCCGATGACGGTGGGGGTGGTCGCGGGCGACTCGATCGCGGGTGAGGCGAGCACCGGCACCCTGCGCTACCTGCTGGTCGCTCCGGCGGGCCGGAGCAGGCTGCTGGCGGCCAAGTTCGCGGCCGGGCTGGCGTTCTGCCTGGCGGCGACCGTGACGGTGGCCCTGGCCGCGCTGGCGACGGGCGCCGCCCTCTTCCCGCTCGGCGAGGTGACGCTCATCTCGGGCGACACCATCGGCCTGGGCTCGGCACTGCTGCGGGCCGTCCTGGTGGCCGGCGTGGTGGCGGCCTCACTGGCCGGACTGGTCGCGATCGGCCTGTTCATCTCGACGCTGACGGGCAGCGGGATCGCCGCGATGGCGAGCACCGTGGGCCTGGTGATCACCGTGCAGATCCTGGACAGCTTCCCGCAGCTGCACGCCATCCAGCCGTTCCTGTTCACCCATCACTGGCTGAGCTTCGGCGACCTGCTGCGGCAGCCGATGTACTGGGACGGAGTCCTGCAGAACCTGGGGTTGCAGGCGGCCTACGTGGCGGTCTTCGGCGCGGCCGCGTGGTCCCGGTTCACCAGCCGGGACATCACGTCCTGACAGCCACGTCCTGACAGCCGCCCCGGCCGGCCCGGCCGGCCACCCGCCAGAGGCGTCAGCCCGTGCCGGCCGGGGCGGGGGCGGCCTCCGCCGGGCGCGGGCCGGCCGGCCCGACGACGCCGGGAGCCGCCGACCGGTCGGTACGCAGGCGGCGCAGCGCGTCCCAGGTCAGCACCGCCAGGGCGGCCCAGACCAGCGCGAAGCCGGCCCACCGGGCGGGCTCCATCGTCTCGTGGAAGACGGCGATGCCGATCAGGAACTGGAACACCGGCGCGAGGTACTGCAGCAGCCCCAGCACGGTCAGCGGGACGCGCACGGCCGCGGCGCCGAAGCAGAGCAGCGGGACGGCGGTGATCAGCCCGCTGAGCACGAGCAGCCCGGAGTGACCCCAGCCGTAGGAGCCGGGGACGGTGTGGCCGAACGTGCCGTGCCCGCTGACGGCGAGGTGGACCAGGTAGCCGAGGGCGAACGGGAACATGAAGGCGCTCTCGACCGCGAGGCTCTCCAGCCCGCTGAGTGCGACCTTCTTCTTCAGCAGGCCGTAGACCGCGAACGAGAACGCGAGGGTCAGCGCGATCCACGGCGGCCGGCCGTACCCGATGGTGAGCACCGCGACCGCGAGGGCGCCGACGCCGACCGCGGCCCACTGGGCGGTGCGCAGCCGCTCGTGCAGCAGCAGGACGCCGAAGGCGATGGTGACCAGCGGGTTGATGAAGTAGCCGAGGCTGGTCTCGACGACGTGTCCGCTGTTGACGCCCCAGATGTAGACGCCCCAGTTGACCGAGACGACGGTGGCGGCGCCGGCGGACATGGCGAGCCGGCGGGGCTGGCGCAGCAGGGGCCGGATCCAGCCCCAGTGGCGCTGCACCAGCAGCATCAGCAGGACGGCGGCCATTGACCAGACCATCCGGTTGACCAGGATGTCGTCGGCGGGGCTGGGCTCCAGCAGCGGCCAGAACAGCGGGAAGAGCCCCCATATGCCGTACGCGGCGGCGCCGGACCAGAGGCCGCGAGTGGCCTCCTGTGGGGTTGTCTCCGGCATGACGGCCTGCCCTCCGCGCGCTGTTGTCGAGCCGACGGTAGCGGGCGGAGGGCAGGATGTCATCTCCGTTTTCTCATGTTGGTCATGACACCGCACGGGCGGGGGCGCCACCCCCGGCGCCGGGGCGGGTGTCAGGCCTGGAGCGCGGCCTTCACCGTCTCGGCGAGCGGGGTGGTGGGGCGCCCGATCAGCCGGGCCAGGTCGCCGTTGGCGCGGGCCAGCTCGCCGCGGGCGATGCCCGCGTCCACGTCCACCAGGATCTCCGCGAAGGCCTGCGGCAGGCCCGCGCCGAGCAGGGCCTGGAGGTGCTCCTCCGGCAGCACGTTGCGGTAGACCACGGGCCGGCCGGACTGCGCGGCCAGCTCGGCCGCAAACTCGTCGAAGCTCCAGGCCACGTCGCCGGCCAGCTCGTACGCCCGGCCCTCGTGGCCCTCGCCGGTCAGGACGGCGACCGCCGCGTCGGCGTAGTCGGCCCGCGCGGCGGAGGCCACCCGGCCCTCCCCGCTGCTGCCGACCGGGCCGCCGCGCTCCACGGTGCCCGCCAGGTCACCGGTGTAGTTGTCGGTGTACCAGCCGTTGCGCAGCAGCACGAAGGGCAGCCCGGACTCGCGGATGGCCGC
Organism: Kitasatospora sp. NPDC057223; assembly: GCF_042669755.1. Taxonomy (NCBI): domain Bacteria; kingdom Bacillati; phylum Actinomycetota; class Actinomycetes; order Kitasatosporales; family Streptomycetaceae; genus Kitasatospora; species Kitasatospora sp. NPDC057223. The sequence goes on from NZ_JBHUWW010000213.1 coordinate 8,687, forward strand.
CTCCGTCGCCTTGTGCTCGTCCGCCAGCCGGAAGCCGGCCTCGTCGCCGCCGAGCACGCTGGTGTAGGCGAGCAGCGCCACTCCGGCGGCCTTGGCGGCGGCCACCACCGCGAGGTGCTGCGGGGCGCGCTGCCCGACCTCGTTGCCGGAGATCAGCAGCACCTTGTCACCGGCCCGGAAGGCGTCCGCCAGGGTCTCGGGGCGGTTGTAGTCGGCGAGGCGGACGTCCACGCCCTTGGCGGCCCAGTCGGCGGCCTTCTCGGGCGAGCGGACCGCGACCGCGATCTCGCTCGCGGGGACCTCGGCCAGCAGGCCTTCGACGACGAGGCGGCCGAGCTGGCCGGTGGCGGCGGTGACGACAATCATCTGATGCTCCTGAGGGGTGGGATCGTTCGGGCTCGTTACTTACTCTAGGCATGGCACTAACTCTTGGAAAGTACGCACATTGAAGTAGGGTACTGAGGTACAGGTAAGGACAACAGCGAAACCCGACGCGCCGGAGGCCGTGACATGCAGGCGATGACAGAGCCGTCGATCCTCGACCACGCTCCGGACGTCTACAACCGGATGTGCCCGTCCCGGGGCGTGCTGGAGCACGTCACCAGCCGCTGGGGCGTGCTCGTGCTGGCCGCGCTCAGCGAGCGCGGCTACCGGTTCAGCGAGCTGCGCCGCCGGGTGGCCGGCGTGAGCGAGAAGATGCTCGCCCAGACCCTGCAGACCCTGGAGCGCGACGGCTTCGTCCTGCGCGAGGCCCACCCGGTGATCCCGCCCCGGGTCGACTACAGCCTCACCCCGCTCGGCGAGGAGGCCGCCGAGTACGTCTCGGCCCTCGCCCACTGGGTGGAGCACCGGGTGGCCGTCGTCGAGGCGGCCCGCTCGCAGTACGACCGGAAGCCGCGCTGACCCTTCGGACGGGACGGCGACGCCCCCGGCCGCAGTCTCGGCG
>NZ_JBHUWW010000214.1:0-9616 GCF_042669755.1 Kitasatospora sp. NPDC057223
GGCGCCGTGCTGACCTCGCCGGGCTGTGGGGTGGTGGTTCTGGTGAGGGCGATGATGGCGATGTCGTCGGTCAGGTGGTGGGTCCATTCCTGGACCCGGGTCCGCAGGTGCCGTACGAGTTCGTGCGGGTCGGTCGGCGGGTTGGCGGCCAGGTCCTCGGTGAGGGGTAGAACTCGCCGGAGGAGTTGCGTGGTTCGCTGAGGCCGTCGGTGTGCTGCAGGAGGGTGCCCCCGGGGTCCGGTTCGATGGTGGACAGGGTGGGTGTCTGCGCGGCGAGGGCGCCGAAGCCGAGCGGCAGCATCGAGGGGATGTCGGCCTCGCGGAGTCCGGGCGGGCCGGTGATCAGGGGGCGAGGTGTCCGCAGTTCACGGCTTCCAGTAGCAGCCCGACCCTGTCGGGCAGGAGCCGCCCGTCCATCGCGATGCTGCGAACGGCCCTTGCCCAGCGCACGGCGTCGCCTGTCGTCGCCAGCTCTCCCTACCGACTGACCCGCGACCCGTGGGGCGGACTCCACCGGTGTCCTCTCCGGCCCCGCCGCCGTGTCGGCCCCTTGCCGGCGCCCGGCCGGGTTGCCCTCCCTGCTGTGGACTGAGTCGAGGCGGTCGCACGCCGTCGTGGCCCTGGCGGTGTCCCCGGTGCGCACGGACGGACGGTGCGTTTCGGGCTGCGTCTTCGGCAGTCAGCACCGCCCCGCCACGACTCCAAGAATCTCATCGACGCGGCCACCCCGACTCGATGCGGGACTGCACGCTGCGATGGTGGGCCGGTCCGGTGGAGAGCGACTGCAAGGAGAGCGGAGCCGGCACAACGATGCACAAGCCATGCGAGTGGCAGGTATAGACGGACTGGCCGAGGCTGGCCGCGTGGTGTTGATGATGAAGAGCCTGCCGCCGGCCGAGGCGTCGGCTCGGCTTGGCTCAGCGGGTCCGGTTACCGCGGCGGAAGAGCTCAAGAGACTGGCGGACTTGGTAGGCCGCGGTGACGAGCCGGCCTACACCCGGCTGTACGGCATGGTGGCCGGCCCCGTGTATGGACTCGTCTTGAGGATTCTGCGGGATCCGGCGCAGTCGGAAGAGGTCGCGCAGGAGGTCCTGCTGGAGGTGTGGCGAGCGGCAGCCGGGTACCGTTCCGAGCGCGGTTCCGTGTTGACATGGGTACTGACCATCGCGCATCGGCGCGCCGTGGACCGTGTTCGGGCCACGCAGGCAACCTCTGACCGGGAACGGCGTTTCATTCGCGAGGATGCGCCTGTGCCAGTCGACAGTGTTTCGGAAGAAGTCGAGCGGACCGTCGACAGGGAGCGGGTGCGGGTTGCGCTGGCGGGCCTGACTGAGGTGCAGCGCGAAGCCCTGGTGCTGGCCTATTTCGGTGGGTTCACGCAGGTTCAGATCGCTCAGTTGCTGTGCGTGCCGTTGGGGACGGTCAAAACCAGGACGCGAGACGGCTTGGGCCGCTTGCGGGACGAACTTCGAAGTGTGCCGTGAGGTGTGACTACGGTGCCGACACGTTGCGAACCGCCGAAGGTGGTCATGGCGGTCATTCCTTGTCCAGAGCGCGCGACATCGGCGTTCCTTCCGAGGTCACGACCGTCACAGCACTCTGCTCCTGCGAGTGGCGGCCGCGTCGAGCTGTCGCCCGCGCCAGCCGACTACGTCGCGCGGCTCCTGCCCACCGTCCGTGCGAAGCCGTGATCACGACCGGCTGCTGGAGCGCGACACGGCCGACAGCGGCCGGAGCTCTGCGGATCGCCACAGGCGCTCGGCGGAGGCCCCGGTAGAGAGGAGCCGCTTCGTGGAGATGAGCGGGATGAGAGTACTGGTGGCCGGTGCCACCGGAGTCATTGGCGGTGAGATCGCCGCCGAGGCGGCTGCCCGGGGTGCCACGGTGGTGCCGGCGGGGCGTGACCGTCAGCGCCTGGCCCGGGTCGCCGACCGGATCGGGGCTTCGGGGAGCGAGTTGTTCGATGCCTATGACCTGGACACCTGCGCGGCCCTCGCGGCCCGGGCCGCCGAGCGGACCAGCGGCCTGGACGCGGTACTGGTCGCGTTCGGAGCAGTTGCCTTCGGCCACGCCGAGCAGCTTCCGCTCGCGATCCAGGAGCACCTCATGACGGTGAACGCACTGGGCCCCATGGCCGTGCTCGGGGGAGCCCTGTCCGTCCTGGGCCCGGGCGGCGCCATGGGCGCCCTGACGGGAGTGGTGGTTGACCGCCCGTTTCCCGCAATGGCTTCCTACCGGGCATCCAAGAGCGCGCTGGCCGCCTGGCTCGGCGCTGTCCGCGTCGAGCAGCACGCGAGGCGGATCTCCGTACTCGACGCGCGCCTGCCGCACCTGGACACCGGGTTCGCGCAGCGCGCCGTGAGCGGCAGCATCCCCGCGATGCCCCCCGGCGCCGACCTGAATCTGTGGGTCAACGCGGTCCTCGACGGCCTGACCCGGGGAACAGCGGTCCTGGCCCCGTCCGCCCCGACCGGCCCCACTGCCCTTCCCGGATCCGTGCAACGGCCTCGGCACTTCGACTCCCACGGAGGTGCAGTGTGATGCCGACTCGTCTGGAGAGCAGCCGGGCCCACCGCTTGGTCGAACAGATCTGCCACGCGGTGAAGCAAGGAGACGCCGCCGTCCTGGATGTCCTGCTCGACGTCCTTGAAGCCGTCGCCGATGACACCCTGCTGGAGGAACTCGCCGAGGCAATGCACCGGAACACGCCCATGGACCCGTGACTGTCGCACTGCGGGCAGAGATGGCTGCTGGGTCCTGAGAAGGGCGCCCACTGCCACCTGGAGTGGGCCGGCGCAGCGGCGGCGAAGGCTCTGCGAGCTGCCTGATCGAACGCGGGCCGCGCGGGTCTTCGGGGCGCCTGCCGCAGGAGGAGCGCCCGGGAACAGCCCGCCAACCAGCACTTCGCACGGTCCAGGTGACCGCGGCGGACGCTCGCCCGTCCGCGAGGGGGAACTCCCCGTAGCAGTTCTTGGGTGTGGCCTTCCGTTCGTGCGATGAACCACGAACCCGCTCAGTGATCCTTGGTGCGGTTGCGTCGTGCGATGTCGATGTTGAGGGCAGTGGCGAAGGCGCACCATGCGGCGTACGGGAGCAAGGCGGCGGCTGCCGCTTGATCGGCGTGAGCGGTACGCCGGATGAGGTCGGCGTTGCTGAGGTCGAGCAGTACGGTTCCTGCCGCGCCGGCCACGGGACTGCGGCTGCGGAAGAAGAACCAGTTCCACGCGGTGTTCAGAGTGAGGTTGACGCCCAGGCTTGCAACCAGGGTTCGGCGCTCCCGGCCCTGGGCTTTGACCAGGGCCCGGCCGCTGGCCCAGGCGATCGAGGCGTAGAGCGGGGTCCACACCGCGCCGAACGCCCAGGCGGGCGGCTGCCACGGCGGCTTCGCCAACGAGCGGTACCAGGCGCTGTCTGCGTCCACCGCTCGCCCGCCGACGACCGCAGTGGCGGTCACGGCCGCTGTGGTCGCCGCGTACACCGGCCAGTTGCGGCGGATCGGGCGCTGTGATCGTTCGCCGATGATCCTCATACACCTTCGTTTGCCCCGCCGGCCGCTTCCTTACCTGTGTGCGGCCCTGAGAATCGCGCAGGGTGCGCGGCCGGGGCAGGGCCGGGCAGTGGTGCGGGGGTTCCTCAGCCGACAGCTGGAACGTGCGCACGTCGTGCCGGATCTTGGGTTGTTCCGCCAGTGCCGGTGGGTCAGGCGTCGCGGCGTGTCGCGGAGCTGGTGGGGCCGCGGTGAACCAGGGCTGCCAGCGTCCGTGACGGGCGGCATCGGTGCTGTGGTCGGTCCGGTGTTCGGGGGCCGGGTCCGGCTGGTCGGCTCGGTGCCTGCCCGCCATGAGGTGGGAGCCCATTCGCCGACGTGGATGCCCCAGCGGTCGGCGCGTTCAAGGATCTTCGGCCTCGCCCTCGCGAACTACGAGAAGAACCCGTAGCCGTCCTGGCCCTTCTCGACCTCAGCGACGTAGCCCAGGTCAGGGACGGGCAGGCCGATGGAGGCGGAGGCAGAGGTATAGGCGTGCTCGCTCGGCCCAGCCGCCCTCACCGCCTCAAAGCCCTAGCCGTGCAGTCAAGTGTCGTGAGGCCCGGACCCGGCTCAGGACCTCTCACCAGTTGGTGAGCAGGAGGTGGTTGACGAGGAGAGCGAGGACGACCTGACAGACGAGCCAGCGGCGATGGTCGCGCGAGGGGAGCAGCGCTGCCGCCGCGAGCAGCCAGATGCGTTCCGTCTCGGCCTTGCTCATGCCGGAGAGGTCGGCGCTCAGGATGCTGAAGGTGCGGCGCAGGCGAGGACGGCGACTGCTTGCGGGCCGCTGGGTGTGCCCCTGCGCAGGTGGTGGAGGGCCGATGGCGCGGTGACCAGTGTGCGGCGGGCTGCGACGATGACGACGAGGCCGGTGCTGAGGAGGGCGCAGGCGAGGTCGGCCCATACCCAGTAGCTGTACAGCCGGATGCCGCCGGCACCTTGGTAGTAGCGCTGGCCGAGCAGCGGGTAGCGCCTGCCTGGCCTTTTCCATCCTCGCTCCGGTGATCGACATCGGTCGAGAGGGGGGCCGGATGGACCGGACCGTACACACCGTCGAGGACGTTCTCGTGCTCTTGGACGGGCTCTCGCATCTGCCGTGAGGAACCGGCGCTGTGCGTTGAGCATCCGCCGGATCGCGCTGCTCGTCCTCGCGCGAAGTGGCGGTCTGGACGGGACGAGGACGCCGGTCAGCCTGCAGGTGCTCGGGGAGGGGCCGCAGGCGGTGTAGGCCTGCTATGACCCCGCTATTCGCATTTCACGCTGCCGTACGCCTTCATACCGTGCTGCGGACCGGGGTTGCGGCAGCACCGAGGACAGCGCAGGGAACGCCGCTTTCCGGCCGAGCGCACAGTAAGGCAGAGCACGTCGGCGATAGGAGAAGCACACCGACAGCAAGCAGGTAGAGCAGTCCGTGGACGACGATGCCTACGATGCCCAGCACGATCGCGATGATGACGACCAGGAGCAAGAGGACCATCACACGCATCCTCGGTACGAGGAGCGGCCCGCATCCGGCCCACGGCGGGCCGGCTCTTTCAGCTTGCGCTGATTCGGGCCCGGGCAGCAGCGTCTGTAGCCGGCCCGAATGCCTGCCCGGGGCAGCCTGGTGGCACCTCGCGCACCGGCACGGCGACATCCTCGCGTCGGGTGATGCCCGTTCGGGCGGTCAGTTGAACGGGAGGACCAGGACCGGCAGGCCGGTGGGCTGCAGGGAGCCACCGGCGGGCTCGATGGTGACGCCGACGCCGGTGGCGCCGTCGATGGGGCCCTTCAGCAGGACCGAACCGGTGGAGGTCGCGAGCAGGCCGGCGGGGCGTGCCGCGCCAGCGTCGTCGAACCAGAGCTCGTAGACCTTGCCCTCGGTCAGAGAGGGCAGGGCGCCGGCGAGGAAGCCGGCCTGTCCGCGGCTCTGGGACCAGACCACGGTGCCGGCGCCCGGGCCGGCGCTCGCCGTGCTGGTTTTGGCGTCGGGCGCGGTGAGCAGGTGACTGAAGGCCGCGGTCTGCTCCTCCACCTGGGCACTCTGCTGCTGGGCCCGCTGCGCGTCCTGGTGCTGGTCGACGGCCACAGCGCCCAGGCTGATGGCGGCCGCGACGGAGGCGGCCAGCGCCAACCTGGGCCAGGACCGTGCGAACCGGCTGCGCCGGTCCCCGCGCGCACCGTCGTCCTGGTCGGACGGGTCGGGCCCGCTCGGTCCCAACTGCCGAACGGAGCCGATGCCGGCCATCACCAGAGACTCCAGCCGAGAAGGGGGATCGGCAGTCTCCGCAGCGCCGAGCCGGGCCAGCGCGGCCCTGAACTCCTGCACCTCCAGGGTGCAGGCGGGGCACCGCTCCAGATGACGGCGGAACTCCGTGCGTTCGGGATCCGGCAGCGCGTGCGCGGCGTACGCGCCGGTGAGCGTGTGCAGATCGGCGGCTGTGGTCATGACCCCACCCCCAGGCAGTCGCGCAGCCGGATCAGGCCGTCGCGCATCCGGGTCTTGACCGTGCCCAGCGGCGTCCCGAGCATCTCGGCGGCCTCCTGGTAGGAGTGGCCCCGGTAGTACGCCAGCGTGACCGACTCCCGCTGGAGCTCGGTCAGCGACTCCAGGCAGCGGCGCACCTGCTCCCGCTCCAACCGATGCTCGACCTGCTCGGCAACCTCGTCGTACGCGATCCCCTGCGACCGGGCCGCCGCCCGGCGCTCACGGTCTGCGGCAGCCTGCGCGCTGCGCACCCGGTCCACCGCGCGGCGGTGGGCGAGGGTCATGATCCAGGTCATCACCCCGCCGCGCTCCGGCCGGTAGCGGGCAGCGGTCCGCCAGACCTCCAGCATGACCTCCTGCGTCACCTCCTCCGACTGCGCGGGGTCGCGCAGCACCTTGCGCACCAGGCCGAACACGGGTCCCGACACGGTGACGTAGAGCCTGCGGAAGGCGTCCTGGTCACCGAACGCGCTGCGCGCGAGCAACTCCACCAGGTCCGGGCCGCGATGCTGCGCGGCCGCGAACTGCGGGATGCCGCTCACGGTGCCGCTCCGGGGAGGCGGGGCGGCGATGCCACCGGCCACCGCCTTTGGGCGGCGCGGTCACGCGGGTGCTGTGCGCGCATGGGAGCCTCCAACTGGGCCTCCGGGTCAGGGCTGCTTCTGGGACCTCGGCCGGTCCGGCTCACTTATTCGGACACGCTGGCCCGATGGTTTGCCCTGATCCGTGACGTTTCGTGCATTGGGCTCATCTTTTGGTGCGGCACCGACATCTGCCAGTGAGCCCGTCAACGGAGGGTGAACGCCGCCTGTTCGGCGACATGCCGCCGGTGCGGGTCACCGTCGTTCTGGAACCGGCGCGGGAACAGCACGTCCGCCAGCAGCGCTCCGGTGTCCTCGGCGAGTGGGTGTCTGCCCTTCGCCCCCTGCCCGGAGCGCGGTCAGGATCTCAGCCATGGACAGTGTTGTGGAGCCGCCGACGGGTCACGATGCGCGGTACCTGACCGTTACGGCGCAGGCCCTGGAGATTCTGGAAACGCGCAGGGCCCTCCTCCCCTGCCCTGAGGATCACCGCCCGTGCGGGTGGCCGAGGCCGGCGCTGCCCGCCGGACCTGCACCGGTTGCCCGCGCGGCATCGCGCGCCGAAATCGGCTGCTGCCAGCCAGCAGTGCCTCCGCCCATCGACGCAGCTGCCCGGCCGCCGCCACATCGCCACCGGCACAGCTCCTGGGGCCGGATCCTCCTGAAGCACTCCGGCTCCGACCAGGACCTAGCCGAGCGTCCGCAGCCTTGCGCGGGAGTGCCGATCAAGGGGGCCCTGGGTGCGTGTTCACCCGGGCGGGTGCAGTCCGGTGGCGTGGTGGTGGCGAATGGGGGGTGTGCGCCGTTCGGCTTCCAGGCTTCGGCGCGCGTGGCGGGGCCCGGTCGGTCCGGGTCCCGCCCACCGTGGTTCGTCGGGGTGGGCGGGTCAGCCCTGGTCGAGGGGCAGTGCGACGTCGACGACCTGGTAGCCCTGGGGGAACGCGCCGAGGTCGTAGGTGGTGCCGGTCAGGACGTCGACCTTGTAGAAGCGGCGCTCCCCGCCGACGCCGAGGGAGGCGTAGCCGGTGTTGGTGTGGTGCTCGGGGTTGTAGTAGATGTCGAATCCGGCGTGGTTGTCGGCGTCGATGCCGAGGCTGCCGGTGGGGGCGAGGCTGCCGGCGTTGGCGGGGGACTGCAGGGAGACGCGGTCGGCGGTGGTGTCGATGTCGAAGAGCGTGGTGGCGGTCGCGGCCTCGGTGTCGTTGTTGGTGTAGGCGGCGCCGGTGACGCCCTTGGCGGTGGTGCCGGTGGTGGCCGGGGGGACGGGCGGGTTGGTGAGGGTGGCGTCGGCGACGGTGGTGCCCGCCGCCGGGGCGCCGTTGGGGTCGTCGATGTTGTGGCGCAGGTTCTGGCCGGTGTCGGAGATGACGCGCAGGCGGTTGGCGGCGGGGTTGAAGTCGACGCCGAAGCTGGTGCCCTCGAGGGCGATGGTCAGCTGGGAGACCTTCTTCGCGTCGGCGTTGTCGTCGCTGACGGTGTAGATGCCGCCCTTGTCGCCGACGCCGTAGAGCTTGCCGTTCTGGACGCGGTAGTCGATGCCGACCAGGTGCTGGTCGCCCTCCAGGCCGCTGATGCTGCCGATGCGGTCGATCTTCTCGGGGTGGTCGGTGGCGAAGGCGACCAGGTCGTGGTCGGTGGTCAGGCCCAGCGACCACAGCGGGTTGTGATGGTGGTGGCCGTGGTGGTGCCCGTGCTCCTCGCCGCTGGCGGTGTTCTTCTGCGGCTTGGCCGCGGCCGGGCCCATCCCGTCGGCGAAGGCGGCGGGCGCGGCAAGGGCGGCGGCCACCAGCAGGGCGGCGGCGGGCAGCAGGGCAGAGCGCTTGAGCATGAAGGTTCCTTGACGTCAGAACAGCTGGAGAAGAACGGGTTTCGTCCCCACACCGACGCTAGGCCCCGGCGCCGCAAGCCGCCGGGCAGCCCGGGCCAGCCACCGCCAGGTGGCGCATCACCGCAGCGCACCGCCCACAGCCTTCCCCGGGCACCCGTACCGTTGCGCGTCGCGCTGAGCGGGGCGCGCGGTGCACTCGCCGGAGTGACCGCCCAACGGCCCCGCGAACAGTGCCTTTCGAGGCGCACGGGAGTCGGTCCCTGCTGGTCCGCCGCGAGCCCCTACGTCCGGCCGCCTCGCGGTGCCCGGGCGGCCAGGCCCCGCGACTGCCGGTGATGAGCAGACCGCAGCCACTGCGCCGACAGGCCGTCAGCCGGGGCCGGTTCCCTGAACACGAGGCGCGCGGGCTCTGCGGAACGTCCCTCCTGGACCCGACCTCACCACGCCGGCCACCGCCTCACCAGCATGGCACCTGCTCCTCTCCGATCCGACCGAACAGCGTCGGTGTGCCTCACCGGCCCAGGCCCCCAGCCGCCGTAGCGTCCCCGGTACGGAGTGTTGTGCGCTCCCGGCCTCAAGCAGCCCGCACCTGGCCGCTGTCCCGAGCGGCCAGGCGCGGGCCGCACCGCGGTCCGTGCTCCCGGGAAGGTGCTCGAGGCCCGGCGCGCCTACGTCCTGTCACCGTAGGCGACCGCGACCAACCACCGTCCGTTCTCGTTCTCCCGGAGCCGGCTGGGCCCGACCCCGTACCGGCGAGGAGCGGGCGGATGCACTTCGGGTTCTCCCGCCAACCTCCCGGCGCGCCGGTGAGGCGCGGATCGGCCACGACGGGGGCGCCTCCACCCTGATGGCCTCTCAAATTCTGCCGGGCCGAAGGTCCGGAACCTACCGTGGAAGTACGCGGCCGGGCGCCTACGTCATCGAACGGGCTGTCCGCTGCGCCGAGCCCCGGGCCGCTATGACCCGGCCAGGGGCGGCAGGGAACGGCAGACACGTACTTCCGGCCTGCCCGGGTGGGGCACCCGGGCAGACCGGGATCGAGAGGCGCAGGCCGTCGTCGGGGCGGACGTCGGCGGCCGGCTTCGGGTGTTGCTCGCGGACCCGCGTGCGGGCCTGGTGCGGCGGGTTCACCAGCTGCGGGGGCGGGGGTTGAACGGGGCGGGTTCCGGCGTGGTTCGGTGGCCGGGGGCGTCGGCGGGGTGGTGTTGGCA
>NZ_JBHUWW010000215.1:0-9513 GCF_042669755.1 Kitasatospora sp. NPDC057223
GGGTCCGGATGGGCATGACGCTGACGCACGTCCCACCCGCCCAGCACCGAACCCTCGGCCCTGCCACCCCGCACGAACGGCGCAAAACCCGGGTAGCCGGAATCAACCGCCGTGTCGTCGGCGGTATAGAGAGGACGGGCACGAACGCCGTCCTCGATATCAGTGGTGAGAGCATCCTCGGCCGCGAATCCGGAGAACTCCTTGCCGGACCTGCGCAGGACACCCTCCACGAGGAGGTGCCACTGCTCACGTGTGCTGTCGGGGAACTCGGCGGCGAGAGTTGGCCCGTCGTGGGGCAGGACTGTCATGGAGGTCCTCACAGAGGCGCTGGACGTGATGGTGGGGTGGCAGGGCGGCCGGCGGGGCCGGGGAGCGGCCGCGCGTGTCGTCGCCCCGTACCCGACGGATGCGTGGGTGTCGGAAGCCGGGGGCTGGGAGCCGGTGCGTTCGGCAGTGCCCGAAGTGGACGGGACCCGCACCGCCCCACGGTGTGCCGCCACGTAGTCGGAAGCGTCTGCACCGCGCCGGCGTGCTGGCCCGTCACGCCTGAGGGTGGGGGGCGTGACGGGCCCCGCAGGGCGTGGTGCGGTCAGGCTACTCAACAGGAGCCACGCCAAAGATGTCAACACTTTTGCAGTCGACGTGTGAGGATGCGGCCTGTCTTCGCGGGCAGTGTCCGATGGCGTAATTGCCCTGAGCCTGCTCGGCCGGGCGGGTCCGCGTCGGCTTCCCCATTCTCGGGCCTTAATGAGCCCGCCCCAAAATGTTGACATCTTCGCTACGGCTCGTATCGTGGTGTCCCAGCCGCCACCCTCTTCGGCCGGGCCCGTGAGGGCCCGTCGAAGGCGGCCCGGGGCAGGTGTCCGTCAAGGGCCGCACCTGCACCCCACCGGTGAGGACGCGGCCGGCGCCGTCATCGTCCGCCGCGTCCTCCCGCCCCGGAACCGTGCGGGCAGCCGTTGCCGATGCGCCCGTTGCCGGCCCGCCCCGTGCCCTGTCGCCGACAGTGCCACTGCCACTGCCACTGCCACTGCCACCGCCACCGCCACCGCCACCGCGAGCGCCTGACCCGCCGCCCGGCAGAATCGAGTACCACCACCGTGCCGATCGACATCATCCAGCTCACACAGGCCCAACCCTTCCAGCCCGTCGGCCACCACGGTGTCGCCCCCGTCCACCTCTTCGGCGGCGAGCACTACGACGGCGCGGTGACGGTCGCCCTGTCGCACTACCTGCCCGGCGGCGGGGCCGACCTGTCACCCGTCCCGCTGGAGACGCTCTACCTCGTGCTGACCGGCACCCTGACCCTCCTCGACGGTGACGGCGGCACCCATGTCCTGACCGCCCTCGACGGGGCGCGGCTCACGACCGGAACGGTTCGCAGCGTCGAGAACCGCACCAACCTCCCCGCGAGCATGCTGGTGATCCGCCCGAACCCGGACAGCCCGCAGGCGACCGCCCCCGAGGCCCGGTCATGACCGGCCCGCTCGGCGGACTGCTCGTCGTCGACCTCACCCGCGCACTCGCCGGACCGCAGGCCGCGATGATGCTCGGCGACCTCGGAGCCCGCGTGATCAAGGTGGAGAGCCCCGCCGGGGACGACACCCGCTCCTGGGGGCCGCCCTTCGTCCGCATCGGTGACGGGACGCCCGAGTCGACGTACTTCCTGTCCTGCAACCGCAACAAGGAATCGATCACCCTCGACCTGAAGCGCGACGAGGACGCACTGGTGCTGGCCCGGCTGATCGAGCGGGCGGACGTCCTGCTGGAGAACTTCAAGCCGGGCGCGCTGGAGCGGCTCGGCTTCGGCAGCGCACGGCTGATGGAGCTCAACCCGCGCCTCGTGCTGCTGTCGATCAGCGGCTTCGGGCACGACGGACCGGAGGCCCACCGGGCCGGGTACGACCAGATCGCCCAGGGCGAGGCCGGACTGATGTCCCTCACCGGTCCGGACCCGGCCGACCCGCAGCGCGTCGGCGTCCCCATCGGTGACCTGCTCGCCGGCATCAACGGCGCGTTCGGCGTGCTGGCCGCCCTGCGGGAGCGCGACCGCACCGGTCGGGGACAGGTCGTCCGCACGTCCCTGCTGTCCGCCGTCGTCGCGGCCCACGCGTTCCAGGGAACCCGCTGGACGGTGGCGGGCGAGGTCGGCCGTGCGCAGGGCAACCAGCACCCGACCATCGCCCCGTACGGACTGTTCCGCTGCGCGGGCGGAAGCGTGCAGCTCGCCTGCGGCAACGACGGCATGTGGCACCGCCTCTGTGCCGCGTTCCACATCGCCGCGGACGACCCGCGCTACGCGACGAACGCCGACCGCACGGCGAACCGGGACAGCCTCACCGCACTGCTCGAAACCGTGTTCGCCGCCCACGAGCCGGAAGCGCTTCTCCAGCGGCTCGCCGAGATCGGCATCCCCGCCGGCCGGGTCCGCACCCTCGACGAGGTCTACGAGTGGGAGCAGACGCGCTCGCAGCAGCTCCTCCTCGACGTCGAGCACCGGAGCCTGGGCAAGATCACACTGCCCGGATCGGCCCTGCGGACCTTCAGCGTCGACGCCACGGGCGCGGAGACCGAGACGACCCGCGTCGACCACGTCGCGCCACCCGTCCTCGACGCCGACGCCGACGCCATCCGCGCGTGGCTGGACGACGCCCCGGCCCGGACCTGAGCCCGCGAGGCGGCCGGGTGCCGGTTCCCGTGATCCGACGCCACGCGGCCAGACCCGCGGCATGACCACCGATGACACCCGGGCGACCACGCCCGGACCGACCTGGGCGAGCGCTGGGCGCCGGCCGGAGAAGGAGTTCCGATGAGAGACATCGAGCCGGTGACGGCCCCGGAGCAGCTGCGGCGGGCCTTCGGGTGCTTCCCGTCGGGCGTCACCGCCCTGTGCGCGCGGCGGGGCGGCGAGCCGGTGGGGCTGGCCGCGAGCTCGTTCACGGCCGTCTCGATGGACCCGCCGCTGGTGTCGGTGTGCATCCAGCACTCCTCCACCACCTGGCCGAGGCTGCGCGAGCAGCCCCGGCTGGGGCTGAGCGTGCTGGCCGAGGGGCAGGAGGACATCTGCGCGCGGCTGGCGAGCAAGGCGGGCAACCGCTTCGCGGGGACGGACTGGTACTCCTCCGGTGAAGGCAGCGTCTTCGTCGACGGCGCCACGCTGTGGCTCGACTGCGCGATCTACGAGGAAGTCCCCTTCGGGGACCACGACATCGTGCTGCTGCGCATCCTGGGGCTCAGCGCGTCCCCGGACACCTCCCCGCTGGTCTACCACTCCAGCCGCTTCCGGAGCCTGGCCGGCATCTGAGCGGCGCCCGCGCCGTCCCCCGGGACGACCACCGCTGCCCACCGCCGTCGGACAGACCCCGTCGACGACGTCGTCCCGGCACGGCCGGTCCGGGGGCCGAGTGGTCAGGACCAGCGGCGTCAGTGCCCCGACCCTGAAAGTAGAGATCCATGCCGCGTAACGGAAGATCCAACCCCGACGGCGGAGCCGCCCCGGCTCCCGCCTCGTCCGGTGAGCCGGAGGAGATCACGGCCGCGATCGTCGACGCCCCCGGCGCCGAACCCCGGCTGGGTACGGTCGTGCTGCCGTCGCGGACGGCCGGCACCACCCTGGTGGCCGTGGTCGCGGCCCCCCTGAACCCGCTCGACCTGGTGATCGCCTCCGGGACGTTCCACTCGGCCCGCCACGAGGACCCCTACGTCCCGGGCAGTGAGTGCGTGGGCGTCGTGCTCGACTCCGACCGCTACCCCCTGGGCTCCTGGGTCTACGCCGAGTGCCATGCCTCGCCGGCCACCCCGGGTACCTTCGCCACCCAGGTGCTCGTCGCCGACGAGGACCTGCTGCCGCTGCCCGAGGGCCTCGATCCGGTGCGGACCGCAGCCGTCGGCAACTCCGGCACGGCGGCGTTCATGCCGCTGATCGAGAACGCCGGCCTGCGGCCGGGAGAGACGGTGCTGGTACTGGGAGCCACCGGCGCGGTCGGGCAGCTCGCGATCCAGGTGGCGCGCCGCAGCGGAGCGGGGCGCGTGGTCGGGGTCGCCCGGGACCGGGCGGCGCTGGCGCGCCTGCTGCCGCTCGGCGCGGACGCCGTCGTCGAGCTGCGCGCCGACGAGGGCGCCGACGAGCTGGCGGAGCGTCTGCTGGCGGTGACCGGGCCGGTGGACGTCGTCCTCGACGGTGTGTACGGGACGCCGCTGGAGGCCGCGCTCCAGGTGTGCGCGCCACGGGCGCGGGTGGTCAACATCGGCAACCCGGCCGGCGCGACCGCGCGGATCCCGGCCGGGCTGCTGCGGGGCAAGCAGCTCACCCTGTCCGGCTTCGCCGGCCTGCACACCCCGCTGCGGGACAAGCAGCCGGCCCTGACCTGGCTGTGGAGCGCCCTCGCCCGCGACGAGCTCCAGGTCGAGGTCCGCACCTTCCCGCTCGACGAACTCCCCTCCGTGTGGCGGGAGCAGGCGCTCTCGCCGCACGCCAAGTGCGTCGTCCTGCCCGGAAGCGCCCACCGCCCCCGATCCGTCCCGACCCGACCGGAGCACACGACCGTGACCCCCGCCCCCGTACTCCCCGACCCCGCGCCGGCCGCCGGCCGGCCGGCCACCGCCGCGGACAGCCTCGGCGCGGGGGAGTCGGCCTCATGACCACGCCACGAGAGCCCGACTCCGCCGCGCCCCTGCGGCCCGTCGTCGACTGCCTGGTCGTCGGCGGCGGCCCCGTCGGCCTGCTGACCGCCGTCCTCCTCGGGCAGGCCGGGCTGCGGGTGACCGTCGTGGAGCGCCAACCGCAGCGGTATCCGCTGCCGCGGGCGTGCACCATCGACCACGAGGCGCTCCGCATCCTCCAGGCCGCGGGGCTGATGGACGACCACGCCGGCCTCTTCGAACCGTCCCGGGGCGAGCGGGGCGGGTACGAGTTCCGCAACGGCGAGGGCGAACTCCTGCGGGCCATCGACTGGAACCGGCCCGCCGAGTCGGGATGGGCGAACACCAACGGCTTCTACCAGCCCGACCTGGAGGCGGCCCTCGAAGCCCTCGCGGTCGCGACGCCCGGCGTCGAGGTGCACCGCGGCTGGACCTTCCAGGACCTCGCGCAGGACCAGGACGGAGTGTCCGTCCAGGTCACCCCCACCGGGCAGCCGGCCGGGGCCGTGCAGGTCCGCTCGCGGTGGCTGGTCGGCGCCGACGGGGCCAACAGCCCGGTCCGCTCCCGGCTGGGCATCGAGGTCGGGGACTCGGGGTTCGAGGCCGACTGGCTGGTGGTGGACTACCAGCCGCTGGCCGAGGAGAACTGGAGCGCCTTCGTCACCCAGTACTGCGACCCGGCGCAGCCGGCCACCGCCGTCAACAGCGGCCCGGGACGGCGGCGGTTCGAGTTCATGCGCCGCGCGGACACCACCGTCGAGGAGCTGGGCCGGGACAGCACGGCCTGGCGGCTGATGGCGCCCTGGGGCGTGACACCGGAGACCGCCCGGCTGGAACGGCACGCCGTGTACACGTTCCGGGGGCGGTGGGCGCGCGGCTGGCGCGAGGGGAACACCTTCCTCGCGGGTGACGCGGCCCACCTCATGCCCCCGTTCCTCGGGCAGGGCCTCTGCGCGGGACTGCGGGACGCCCGGGCGCTCACCTGGCGGCTCGGCATGGTGCACCAGGGCCTGGCGTCGCCGGATGTCCTCGACACGTACGGGCCGGAGCGCACCGGACACGTCCGGAAGATCATCGACGAGGCGGTGGCCGCCGGCCGGGTCATCTGCGAACTCGACGCCGGCCGGGCGGCCGCCCGGGACGCCGAGATGAGGAAGCTGTCGGGCGACCCCGGCGCCGCCGCCCAGGAGCCCCCGCACCCCCGGCTGGGCGAGCCCTCGCTGACGGTCGCGGGCAAGGACGCCGACGGGCGGCTGGCACCGCAGGGGCGCGTCCGGGCCGGCGACCGGACGGGCCTGTTCGACGATGTCGTCGGTGGCGGCTGGCAGCTGATCAGCCGTGCCGGGGACCCTGCCGCGCTCCTGGGCGCCGAGGACGTGTCCTGGTTCCGGCAGATCGGCGGCGTGATCGCCGACGTGTCGGACGAAGGTCCGGTGCAGGATCTCGACAATGCCTACGGGCGCTGGTTCACCGAGCACGACTGCGAGGTGTTTCTCGCCCGGCCGGACTTCTACGTGTTCGCGGCCGGCGAGCACACCGACATCCCCCGTTTCGTCTCGCTCCTGCGCCGGGCCGTCCAGCCGGCCGCACAGGACGGGGTCCTTCCACGAGGAAACCAAGGAGGAACGTCATGACGACGCCGCATCCGCATCAGCATTCCGACGGTGGGCTCCCCGCGGTGCACCGGCCGCGAGCGAACGGTTCGTTCGACGCGACGCTGATCACGTTCGCTGCGATGGGGTTGTTCGACGCCCTGAGCGGCGACCAGCGCGCGCGGGTGCTGCTGCCCCACGCCGACCCCGGCCGCACGCACTGGAACTTCCTGCCCGAGTCCGGCCGGCACGGCCTGCCGCTCGGTGAGCTCGACCGCGGCCAGGAGGTGCTGGCGCACCGGCTGATCGCGGAGTCGATGTCGATCCCGGCCTACGCCCGCGTGGTCCAGGTGATGGCCAACGAGCACCTGCTCCGCGAACTCAACCTGCCCGTGTTCGGGCACGTCGCGGCCACCTTCCGCGACGCCCGCGGCTACTTCCTCACCTTCTTCGGGCAGCCGCAGCCGGACACCACCTGGGGCTGGCGGCTGGTCGGCCACCACCTGTCGCTCAACGTCACCGTCGTCGACGGGGACCTGGTCAGCGCCACCCCGTTCCTGCTCGGCGCCGAACCCGCCGGCTTCGGCCCCTTCCGGATCCTGGGGGAGGAGGAGGACTCGGCCTTCGCCCTGCTCGACAGCCTCACCGGCTCCCAGCAGCAGGAGGCGATCATCCACTCCAGGCCCCCGGCGGACTTCGTCACCCGCACCGTCGAGACCATCGGCGAGGTCGAGTACCCCGCCTACCACGGTGTCGGCCGCCGCGACGCGATGATCACCGACGAGGACCGCAAGGCCCTGGCCTACTTCCGGGCCCATCCCCGTGGCGTCCGGGCCGGTGATCTCTCCGCCCTTCAGCGCGGGCACTTCGACGAGCTGCTCGCCCGCTTCGTCGAGCGCGCCCGGCCGGGGCTGGTGGGCTTCGAGATGGACCGCATCGCGGCCGCCGGCGGCGTCGAGGAGCTGCGCTTCGCCTGGGCCGGCGGCACGTCCGTCGAACAGCCGCACTACTTCCGGATCCAGGGCCCCGTCACGCTCGTCGAGTTCGACAACGCCGAGGACAACGCCAACCACGTGCACAGCGTCTGGCGCGACCCCTCGAACGACTTCGGCGCCGACCTGTTGATCCAGCACCACCTCGACCACGACCACACCGGCCCGCACCAGGATGACGCCGTCATCTGACCGGCGGGATCACCGTCTCGGCACACCGGCCATCAACGTCAAAGGGGTCCTGGGCCAAGGCCCGGCGACCGGAAAGGGAAAACCAGTGAGAATCGTGGGCGTCCGGCGATCACACACCGACTCCGCCGTGGAGGTCGCGGCCCTGTCCGAACAGGGCGACGAAGTCACCATCGTCGCCCCCCTCGCGGACTTCTGGGCCGACCCCGCGCGGCACCTCTCCCAGCCGCCCGCCGGCCCGACGCTCGCCGTCGCCTCGGTCGAGCGGGTCCCGCCGGTGCTTCCCGACGCGCGCGTCTTCTGCATCGGGCTCAACTACTCGGACCACGCCGCCGAAGGCAGCTTCCGCGACGAGGAACTGCCGCCCTACCCCACCCTGTTCGCCCGGTGGCCGCAGTCCCTGAGCGTGGACGGCGCCGAGGTCCCCGTGCCCTCCAACGAGGACGGGCTGGACTGGGAGGGCGAGGTCGTCGCCTGGGTCGGAGCCCCGCTGGTCGACGCCACCCCGGAGGAGGCGCAGGCGTCGGTCGTCGGCTACTCCGCGTTCAACGACCTGACCGCCCGCAGGGCGCAGAAGCTGACCTCCCAGTGGATCCTGGGCAAGAACGGCGACCGGTCCGGCCCGATCGGCCCGATCGTCCCCGCCGCCGAGGTCGGTGACCTGAAGCAGGGCCTGCGGCTCCAGACCCGCGTCAACGGCGAGACCGTCCAGGACGCCCGCACCGACCGGATGATCTACTCCGTCGGGGAGACGCTGTCCCTCATCTCGCACACCCTGACCCTGCGCCCCGGCGACCTCCTCGCCACCGGCACTCCGGCGGGCGTCGGCTACGCCCGTACCCCTCCCCGGCTGCTGCAGCCGGGAGACGTGGTCGAGGTCGAGGTCGAACGACTGGGCACGGTGCGCAACACGGTCGTGGGCAACGAGCACCGCTCGGCAGGCAACTCCTGACCCCACCGCCGGCCGCCCGACGGACCGGCGTCCGGCTCCGCCCGGGCAGAATGTCAACACTGTGCCGTCGCCCCATGGGGGTGAGGTCCGGCTCATCCGCATGAAGGCGGGCGGTCAGAGGGAAACAGGGCGCCGGTCGGAGCGGAGCCACCGGCCAAAGTGTCGGCAGGTTTGCGGCAGACGTCGGATACGGTGGTACTTGCAGCTCGTCCGGGCGGTTCGTCGAACCGCCCGGACGCCGTTTGGAAACGCGAAGGGCCGACCTGCGATGACAGCACAGTCAGCTGAGGTGGTGGACAAGCTCGTCCACCCCGACGAAGTGAGCAGGGCCCACCATGCGCTGCGACGCGCGATCATGCACGGCGACCTGCGCGCCGGCGACCCGCTCTCGCAGGTCGAACTCGCCCGGAAACTCGGGGTGAGCCGCGGCCCCCTGCGGGAGGCACTGCGGATCCTGCAGCGTGAGGGCTTCATCCAGCAGGAGTCCCAGCACCGTGCCCGGGTCGCGGCATTCAGCGACGAGGACCTCGACGAGCTCTACGCCATGCGGATCAGCCTCGAATCGCTCGCGATCGGGATCGCGGTCCCGCGCATGAGCGAGGCCCACCTCCGGAAACTCGACCAGCTGCTGCTGGACATGGACGAGAAGGCGACCGCCGGGGACGTCGAGCAGTGGGAGTGCCCGCACGAGGAGTTCCACCGCGCCCTGGTGCATCCGTCCGGCCCGCGCATCGAACGTGAACTCGCCCTGTTGTCGGACCACGCCACGCGCTACCGCCTGGCCTTCGTCTCGTGGAACCCGCTCGAATGGCAGGCGGGGACGAGTGAGCAGCACCGCACGATCGCCGAGGCGGTGAAGTCGGGTGACGCGAGTGCCGCCTCCTCCGCACTCGCGGCCCACCTCGGCCGCACCGCCCTCGTCGTCCTCTCGATCGCCTCGCCCACGTACGAGCCCGTCCGGATCCGCAGGGCCCTCGCTGCCGCGTGCGGCTGACGGCCGCACCCGCGTCGGCGCTGCCGATCGGCGGTGGTCAGTCTTCGGTGCCGGTTGTGGGCAGTTGGGACTGGATGAGGTTCATGACGCTGCTGTCGGCGAGGGTGGTGGTGTCGCCGACCTCGCGGCCTTCGGCGATGTCGCGGAGCAGGC
>NZ_JBHUWW010000216.1:0-9185 GCF_042669755.1 Kitasatospora sp. NPDC057223
GTGGTGGTGCCGGTGCGTCTGGACCTGGCGGTTCTGCGTGCCGGGTCGGGCGACTTGCCGGTGCTGTTGCGTGGGTTGGTCGGGGCGTCGGGGCGTCGGTCGGCCCGGGCCGGTGGTGTGGACGGTGGGGTGCTGCGGCGTCGGCTCGTCGGGCTGGATGCTGCGGGGCGTGGCCGGGCGGTGCTTGAGCTGGTGCGCGGTCACGTGGCCGGGGTGCTGGGGCATGCGTCGGCGGAGGCGGTCGAGCCGGACCGGGCTTTCGAGGAGTTGGGGTTCGACTCGCTCGCCGCGGTGGAGTTGCGCAACGCGCTGAACGCGGTGAGCGGGCTTCGGCTGCCGGCGACACTGGTGTTCGACCGGCCGACCGCCCAAGCCGTGGCCGATCACATCCTGGTGCTTCTCGACGGGGTGGGGGATCTCGACGCCGTTCCGGTGCCACGTGCCGTGGACACCAGTGACGACCCGATCGTGATCGTGTCGATGGCGTGCCGCTACCCGGGTGGAGTCGCCTCGCCCGAGGAGCTGTGGCGACTGGTCGAGAGCGGCGTCGACGCGATCTCGGCACTCCCCGCCGAGCGCGGCTGGGACCAGGACATCTTCGACCCCGAACCGGGCACGCCGGGCAGGACCTACACACGCGAAGGCGGGTTCCTGCACGACGCCGCCGACTTCGACGCGGCCTTCTTCGGGATCTCGCCGCGCGAGGCCCTGGGCATGGACCCGCAGCAGCGGCTGCTGCTGGAGACCTCGTGGGAGGCGTTCGAGCGGGCGGGCATCGATCCCGGGACGCTGAAGGGCAGTCCGACCGGCGTCTTCGCGGGTGTGATGTACCACGACTACGGTGGCGGCAGCGCCGGCAGCTTCGTCACCGGCCGCGTCGCCTACACCCTGGGGCTGGAGGGCCCTGCACTGACGGTGGACACCGCCTGCTCCTCGTCTTTGGTGTCGCTGCACCTGGCGGCGCAGGCGCTGCGGTCGGGGGAGTGCTCGCTCGCCCTGGCCGGCGGGGTGACGGTGATGGCCACGCCGGAGACCCTGGTGTACTTCAGCGAGCAGCGGGGCCTGGCACCGGACGGCCGGTGCAAGTCCTTCGCAGCCGACGCCGACGGAGTCGCCTGGGCGGAGGGCGCGGGCGTGCTGCTGTTGGAGAGGTTGTCGGACGCGCGGCGAAACGGGCATCCGGTGCTGGCGGTGGTGCGCGGCAGCGCGGTCAACCAGGACGGTGCGTCCAACGGCCTCACCGCCCCCAACGGGCCGTCACAGCGCCGGGTCATCCGGCAGGCGCTGGCGAACGCGGGCCTCACCTCGGCGGATGTCGACGCGGTCGAGGCGCACGGGACGGGGACGCGACTCGGTGACCCGATCGAGGCGCAGGCGCTGCTGGCGACCTACGGGCAGGACCGGCCCGCGGATCAGCCCCTCTGGCTGGGCTCGATCAAGTCCAACTTCGGGCACACCCAGGCCGCGGCCGGCATGGCAGGTGTCATCAAGATGGTGATGGCGATGCGGCAGGGTGTGCTGCCGAAGACTCTGCACCTTACGGAGCCCAGCTCGCAGGTCGACTGGTCGGAGGGCGAGATCGCGCTGCTCACGGAGCAGGTGGCCTGGCCGGAGCGTGGACGCCCCCGTCGGGCGGGTGTGTCCTCCTTCGGTCTGAGTGGGACGAATGCGCATGTGATCGTGGAGGAGGCGCCGGAGCAGGAGGTCGTCGAGGGTTCTGCTCAAGCCGGTGGTCCGGTGTCTGTGTCGGTGGTGCCGTGGGTGGTGTCGGGGCGGACGCCGGGTGCGGTGGCGGCGCAGGCGGGGCGGTTGCTGGCGGCGGTGGGCGATGAGGCGCTGTTGGATGTGGCGTTCTCGTTGGCGACGTCGCGGGCGGTGTTCGAGCACCGGGCGGTGGTGTTGGGCGCGGACCGCGACGAGCTGGTCCGGGGCCTGGGTGCGCTGGCCTCGGGCGAGTCGGGTGCGGGCGTGGTGTCGGGTGCGGCGCGGCGTGGTGGTCGTTCGGCGTTTGTGTTCACGGGTCAGGGTGCGCAGCGGTTGGGGATGGGGCGTGAGCTGTGCGCGGCGTTCCCGGTGTTCGCGTCGGCGTTCGACGCGGTCGTCGCCGAGGTGGACGGGCATCTGGACCGCCCGTTGCGGGAGGTGGTGTGGGGTGAGGACGTCGGGTTGTTGAACCGTACGGGGTTCGCGCAGCCGGCGTTGTTCGCGTTCGAGGTGGCGTTGTTCCGTCTGGTGGAGTCGTGGGGGGTGCGTCCGGACTTCCTCGCCGGGCATTCGGTCGGTGAGATTGCCGCCGCGCACGTCGCGGGGGTGTTCTCCCTTCAGGATGCGGCCAGGCTGGTGGTGGCGCGTGGTCGGTTGATGGAGGCGTTGCCGGCGGGTGGTGCGATGGTGGCGTTGCAGGCGGGTGAGGCGGAGGTTGTGCCGCTGCTGGGTGACCGGGTCGGCATTGCGGCGGTGAACGGGCCGCAGGCGGTGGTGGTTTCGGGTGATGAGGACGCGGTCCTCGACGTCGCCGCGCATTTTGAGGCGCTGGGCCGTAAGACGTCGCGGCTAGCGGTGTCGCATGCGTTCCACTCGGTGCTGATGGAGCCGATGCTCGACGAGTTCCGTGCGGTGGCAGGCGGGTTGGAGTACCACGAGCCTTCGGTGCCGGTGGTTTCCACGGTCACCGGCGCGCCGGCGGCGGACCTGGCCTCGCCGGGGTATTGGGTGGGGCAGGTGCGGGAGGCGGTGCGGTTCGCGGATGCCGTGCGTGCGTTGGAGGTGGCGGGTGTCAGCCGGTTCCTGGAGTTGGGTCCTGACGGTGTCCTGACCGGGCTGGCGCAGCAGAGCGTCTCGGGCGAGCAGGCGACGTTGGTCGCCGCCACCCGCCGCAACAGGCCGGAGCCCGTCACGCTGGTGACCGCACTTGCCCAATTCCACACCTCTGGCGCGGCAGTGGACTGGTCGGCGTTCTTCGCCGGCACCGGCGCCCGCCGGATCGACCTGCCGACCTACCCCTTCCAACGGGAGCGGTTCTGGATAAACGCACCCGCTGCAGGGAAGGACGCCTCCGGCATGGGCCTGGAGTCGGTGGAGCATCCGTTGCTGGGTGCGGTGGTGCCTTCTCCCGACACCGATGTGGTGACGTTCACGGGTCGGGTGTCGGCTGGTTCGCATGGCTGGGTGGTGGATCACGAGGTGCTGGGCAGTGTGCTGCTGCCGGGTACGGGGTTCGTGGAGTTGGCGTTGCGTGCGGGGGAGCAGGTCGGCTGTGAGGTGGTGGAGGAACTCACTCTCCAGGCCCCGTTGGTGTTCGCCGGGAGCGAGGGTGTGGCTCTTCAGGTGGTGGTGGGGGCTGGGGATGCTGTGGGTCGGCGTTCGGTGTCGGTGTTCTCGCGGGTGGAGGGGCGGTCTGATCTGCCGTGGACGTTGCATGCTCAGGGTGTGCTGGCTTCCGGTCCGGTCATTGCCGGTGAGGATCTGAGCCAGTGGCCTCCGGTGGGTGCGGAGGTGGTGGAGGTTGAGGGTGCGTACGGGGTGTTGGGGGAGTTGGGGTATCGGTACGGGCCGGTGTTCCGGGGTCTGAGGGCGGCGTGGCGGCGGGGCGAGGAGTTGTTTGCCGAGGTTGAGCTGCCGGAGCAGGCGCGGGCGGATGCGGAGCGGTTCGGGGTGCATCCGGCGTTGCTGGATGCGGCGATGCATGTGGCGTTGATCGGCGGGACGGGGACCGGTGAGCCGGTGCTGCCGTTCGTGTGGAACGGGGTGCGCCTGCACGCAGTGGGTGCCTCGGAGCTGAGGGTGCGGATCGCCCCAGCCGCACAGCGGGACAGCCTGACCATGCAGGTCGCGGATGCGACGGGCAGGCCCGTGATGTCGGTCGGGTCGATGGTCGGCCGTCCGGTGTCGGCGGAGCAGCTGGGCCTGTCTGCCGGTGCAGGCGACGCGCTCTTCAGCGTGGAGTGGGGTGCTGCTCCGGAGCCCGGTGACAGCCCCGCCATGGAGTGGACCGCGTGGGAGGAGCTTTCGGCCGAGGGCCCGGTGCCGGACGTAGTGGTGCTGGACTGCGCGGCATCTGAAGAGGGCGAGCTCCCCACGGTCGTGCGTGGTGTGGTCGGGGCGGTGTTGGGGGTGGTGCAGGGCTGGTTGGCGGGGGAGCGTTTTGCGTCGTCGCGGTTGGTGGTGGTGACGCGGGGTGCGGTAGCGACGGCCGTGGGTGCTGTGGTGGATGTGCGGCAGGCGCCGGTGTGGGGTCTGGTGCGGGCGGCGCAGGCGGAGAACCCCGGGCGGTTCGTGCTGGTGGACACCGACGGCTCGTCCTCGCTGGAGGCGGCGTTGGCCTCCGGTGAGCCGGAGTTGGCGATCCGCGAGGGGACGGTGCTGGTACCGAGGCTGGCCCGGGTGGCCGCGCCCGAGCAGGCGGCCGGGCCGACCTTCGATCCGGCGGGCACGGTCCTGGTCACCGGTGGTACGGGTGGTCTGGGCGCCCTGGTGGCGCGGCACCTGGTGGTCGAGCACGGGGTTCGCAACCTCCTGCTGACCAGTCGGCGTGGCTTGAAGGCGCCGGGTGCGGTGGAGCTGCGGGACGAGTTGGCTGCCTTGGGTGCGGAGGTCCGGGTCGCGGCGTGTGATGTGTCGGATCGTGGGGCGTTGGCGGGGTTGTTGGCGGATGTTGCGGCTGGTGGGCGTGCGTTGCGGGGGGTGGTGCATGCGGCGGGTGTGTTGAGCGACGGTCTGGTTGAGTCGTTGACGCCGGAGCGGTTGGACGCGGTGCTGCGGCCGAAGGCGGACGCGGCCTGGTACCTGCATGAGCTCACCCGCGACCTGGACCTCACCGCCTTCGTCCTCTTCTCTTCCGTGGCCGGTACTTTGGGATCGGCCGGACAGGCGAACTACGCCGCTGCCAACGCCTTCCTCGACGCACTCGCCCACCAGCGCCGCTCGCAGGGCCTGCCGGCGGCTGCGCTCGCGTTCGGGCTCTGGGGCGTCGCCAGCGGCCTGGGTGCGGAGCTGAACGCGGCTGACCTCGACCGGATGCGGCGGGCGGGGATGCCGGCCCTGTCGGTGGAGGAGGGGTTGTGGCTGTTCGACGCCTCGCTGGGCTCCGGGGTCCCGGTGGTGGTGCCGGTGCGTCTGGACCTGGCGGTTCTGCGTGCCGGGTCGGGCGACTTGCCGGTGCTGTTGCGTGGGTTGGTCGGGGCGTCGGGGCGCCGGTCGACCCGGGCCGGTGGTGTGGACGGTGGGGTGCTGCGGCGTCGGCTCGTCGGGCTGGATGCTGCGGGGCGTGGCCGGGCGGTGCTTGAGCTGGTGCGCGGTCACGTGGCCGGGGTGCTGGGGCATGCGTCCGCGGAGGCGGTCGAGCCGGACCGGGCTTTCGAGGAGTTGGGGTTCGACTCGCTCGCCGCGGTGGAGTTGCGCAACGCGCTGAACGCGGTGAGCGGGCTTCGGCTGCCGGCGACACTGGTGTTCGACCAGCCGACCGCCCAAGCCGTGGCCGATCACATCCTGGTGCTTCTCGACGGGGTCGGGGATCTCGACGCCGTTCCGGTGCCACGTGCCGTGGACACCAGTGACGACCCGATCGTGATCGTGTCGATGGCGTGCCGGTATCCGGGTGGAGTCGCCTCGCCCGAGGAGCTGTGGCGGTTGGTGGAGGGCGGGGTCGACGCGGTTTCGGAGTTCCCGTCGGATCGTGGTTGGGACGAGGGGGTGTACGACCCGGAGCCGGGGGTGCCGGGCAGGACGTACACCCGGGCTGGTGGTTTCCTGTATGACGCGGCCGAGTTCGACGCCGGGTTCTTCGGGATCTCGCCGCGCGAGGCCCTGGGCATGGACCCGCAGCAGCGGCTGTTGCTGGAGACCTCGTGGGAGGCGTTCGAGCGGGCGGGCGTCGATCCCGGGACGCTGAAGGGCAGTCCGACCGGCGTCTTCGCGGGTGTGATGTACCACGACTACGGCGGCGGCAGCGCCGGCAGCTTCGTCTCCGGCCGGGTCGCCTACACGCTGGGGCTGGAGGGCCCTGCACTGACGGTGGACACGGCGTGCTCGTCGTCTTTGGTGTCGCTGCACCTGGCGGCGCAGGCGCTGCGGTCGGGGGAGTGCTCGCTCGCCCTGGCCGGCGGGGTGACGGTGATGGGGACGCCGGAGACTCTGGTGTACTTCAGTGAGCAGCGGGGCCTGGCACCGGACGGCCGGTGCAAGTCGTTCGCGGGAGCGGCGGACGGAACGGGCTGGGCCGAGGGCGCGGGCGTGCTGCTGTTGGAGCGGTTGTCGGACGCGCGGCGCAACGGGCATCCGGTGCTGGCGGTGGTGCGTGGCAGCGCGGTCAACCAGGACGGTGCGTCCAACGGCCTCACCGCCCCCAACGGACCGGCGCAGCAGCGGGTGATCCGGCAGGCGCTGGCGAGTGCGGGCCTGTCGTCGGCGGATGTGGACGTGGTGGAGGCGCACGGGACGGGGACGCGTCTGGGTGACCCGATCGAGGCGCAGGCGCTGCTGGCGACGTACGGGCAGGACCGGCCGGAAGACCAGCCGCTGTGGCTGGGCTCGGTCAAGTCGAACATGGGCCACACCCAGGCTGCGGCCGGCGTCGCGGGAATCATCAAGATGGTCATGGCGATGCGGAATGGAGTGCTGCCGAAGACGCTGCACGTGGACGAGCCCTCGCCGCATGTGGACTGGTCGGAGGGCAGCGTCGAACTGCTCACGGAGGCGCGGAAGTGGCTGCCGAACGGGCACCGGCGTCGGGCGGGTGTGTCCTCGTTCGGTCTGAGTGGGACGAATGCGCATGTGATCGTGGAGGAGGCGCCGGGGCAGGCGGCTCCCGTGCCCGTGCCCGTGCCGGGACCTGTGGCGTTGTCGGTGGTGCCGTGGGTGGTGTCGGGGCGGACGCCGGAGGCGGTGGCGGCGCAGGCGGAGCGGTTGCTGGCGGCGGTGGACGAGGAGGCGCCGTTGGATGTGGCGTTCTCCTTGGCGACGTCGCGGGCGGTGTTCGAGCATCGGGCTGCTGTGGTGGGTTCCGATGTGGAGGAGTTGCGGCGGGGGTTGGCCGCGTTGGTGTCGGGGGAGTCCGTCCCGGTGCTGGCGCGGCGTGGTGGTCGTTCGGCGTTTGTGTTCACGGGTCAGGGTGCGCAGCGGTTGGGGATGGGGCGTGAGCTGTGCGCGGCGTTCCCGGTGTTCGCGTCGGCGTTCGACGCGGTGGTGGCGGAGCTGGACGGGCTGTTGGACCGGCCGTTGCGGGAGGTGGTGTGGGGTGAGGATGCCGGGTTGTTGAACCGGACGGGGTTCGCGCAGCCGGCGTTGTTCGCGTTCGAGGTGGCGTTGTTCCGTCTGGTGGAGTCGTGGGGTGTGCGTCCGGACTTCGTGGCGGGGCACTCGGTCGGTGAGATTGCCGCCGCCCACGTCGCGGGGGTGTTCTCCCTTCAGGATGCGGCCAGGCTGGTGGTGGCGCGTGGCCGGTTGATGGAGGCGCTGCCGGCGGGCGGCGCGATGGTGGCGCTCCAGGCGGGTGAGGCGGAGGTTGTGCCGCTGCTGGGTGACCGGGTGGGGCTCGCTGCCGTGAACGCCCCCGGCTCGGTGGTGGTTTCGGGCGACGAGGACGCGGTCCTCGACGTCGCCGCGCATTTCGGGGCGCTGGGCCGCAAGACGTCGCGGCTGGCGGTGTCGCACGCGTTCCACTCGGTGCTGATGGAGCCGATGCTGGACGAGTTCCGTGTGGTGGCAGGCGGGTTGGAGTACCACGAGCCTTCGGTGCCGGTGGTCTCCACGGTCACCGGCGCGCTGGGCGCCGACCTGGCCTCGCCGGAGTACTGGGTGCGGCAGGTGCGGGAGGCGGTGCGGTTCGCGGATGCCGTTTGTGCGTTGGAGGCGGAGGGTGTCAGTCGGTTCCTGGAGCTGGGACCCGACGGTGTCCTGACCGGGCTGGCGCAGCAGAGCGTCTCGGGCGAGCAGGCGACGCTGGCCGCCGCCACCCGCCGCAACCGGCCGGAGCCCGCCGCCCTGGTGACCGCACTGGCCCAATTCCACACCTCTGGCGCGGTGGTGGACTGGTCGGCGTTCTTCGCGGGCACTGGTGCCCGCCGGGTCGACTTGCCCACGTATGCGTTCCAGCGGGAGCGGTTTTGGGTGGAGGCGGTTCGGCCGGTGGGGGATGTGTCGGCGGTGGGGCAGGTGGCGTTGGATCATCCGGTGTTGGCGGCGGCGGTGGCGATGCCGGATTCGGATGCGGTGACGTTCACGGCTCGTCTGTCGCGGGTGGGGCAGCCGTGGGTGGTGGATCACGAGGTGCTGGGCAGTGTGCTGCTGCCGGGTACGGGGTTCGTGGAGTTGGTGTTGCGTGCGGGGGAGCAGGTCGGCTGTGAGGTGGTGGAGGAACTCACTCTCCAGGCCCCGTTGGTGTTCGCCGGGAGCGAGGGTGTGGCTCTTCAGGTGGTGGTGGGGGCTGGGGATGCTGTGGATCGGCGTTCGGTGTCGGTGTTCTCGCGGGTGGAGGAGCGGTCTGATCTGCCGTGGACGTTGCATGCGCAGGGTGTGCTGGCGTCCGGTCCGGTTGCTGCGGGCACGGATCTGAGCCAGTGGCCTCCGGTGGGTGCGGAGGTGGTGGAGGTTGAGGGTGCGTACGGGGTGCTGGCGGAGTTGGGGTACCGGTATGGGCCGGTGTTCCAGGGGTTGAGGGCGGCGTGGCGGCGGGGGGACGAACTCTTCGCGGAGGTTGAGCTGCCGGAGCAGGCGCGGGCGGATGCGGAGCGGTTCGGCCTGCACCCCGCCCTGCTGGATGCCGCCCTGCACACCGCGCTGCTGGGAGGTGGTCGGGATAGTGCAGACGGGCCGCTGCTGCCATTCGCTTGGAACGGGGTTCGTCTGCATGCCGCGGGCGCTACGGCGTTGAGGGTACGCATCGCGCCCGTGGCTCAGCGGGACGGGGTGGCGCTGATGGTGACTGACCAGAGCGGTGATCCGGTGCTGTCGGTGGAGTCACTGGTATCCCGTCCGGTCTCGGCTGAGCACCTGGGTGCGCCTGCCGGTTTCGACGATTCCTTGTTCGGCATCGAGTGGGGTGTTGTTCCTGAGTCCGGGGAAGCCTCTGTCGTGGAGTGGTCTGCGTGGGAAGAGCTTTCGGCTGAGGGTTCGGTGCCGGGTGTGGTGGTGCTGGACTGTGTCGTGCCGGAGGGTGATGTGCCGTCGGCGGTGCGTGGTGTGGTCGG
>NZ_JBHUWW010000217.1:0-8836 GCF_042669755.1 Kitasatospora sp. NPDC057223
GGCCCGGGGTGGGGCCGTCCGCGCCGGCGGCGCTCACGGGTGGGGTGGTGCGGGCGCTCACGGGGTCTGGAAGCCCGCTGCGGTGAGCACCTGCTTGGCCTCGGCCGACTGGATGTAGGCGACGAAGGCGGCGGCGCCGTCCTTGTTCGGTGCCTTGGCGAGTGCGGCGATCGGGTAGTCGTTCACGGCCTTCTCGGCCTCGGGGAAGTCCACGCCGTCGATCTTCGCAGCATCGGCCTTCACATCGGTCCTGTAGACCAGCGAGGCGTCGACCTCGCCGAGTTCGACCTTGGTGAGGGCGCCCTTGACGTCCTGCTCCAGGGTGACGGGCGTCAGGTCGACGCCGCCGGCCTTGAGGGCGTCCACGGCGGCGGCGCCGCACGGCACCTCCTTGGCGCACAGTGCGACCTTGAACCCGGCGCCGGCCAGGTCCTTGAGCGCGGCGACGTGCTTGGGGTTGCCCTTGGGCACCGCGATGGTCAGCGTGTTGCGGACGAAGGTCTTCGGCTCGCCGCTCGCCCCGCCCGCGTCGCTGACGGTCTTCATGGTCTTGGTGCTGGCGGCGGCGAAGACGTCGGCGGGGGCGCCGGAGTTGATGCTCTGCGCCAGGGCGGAGCTGCCGCCGAAGTTGAACTTGACCTTGACGCCGGGGTAGGCCGTCTCGAACTTCTTGCCCAGCTCCGTGAACGTGCCGGTGAGGGAGGCGGCCGCGAAGACGTTGACCTCGCCGGAGAGCGCCGGCGCGGCCGGGGAGGCGGCGCCGCCCGGGGCGGCGGAGGTCTTCGCGTCACCGGTCTTGGCGTCGCTGCCGCAGGCGGTGGCCCCGAGCGCGAGGGCGAGGGCCGCTGCCGAGACGACGACGAGTCTGCGGGTGCTGGTGGTCATGAGGTTTCCCCTCCTGGTGCGCCGGGAGGGGCGCGTGGTAGCCGCATCTGCGGCCTTTAACGCGATCATAATGCCGCAGATGCGAGCTGAAAAACCCCTGTTCCTTCGCACAGGCGGGAGTTCACAGGGGGCGTTCCCCCGCTGTGCGAAGGCTCAAACCGGCGCGTAACCGGGAGGGCCGCGAAAATGCCTGGCCCGTAACACCGGGGCCCGGCAGAGTGGTCCCGCTGATCGGTCGACGGGGGAGGCCCACCATGTCCACACTGCGCGTGACCGCCGAGCGGCTCACCGTCCTGGAGCACCCGAACGCGGACGCCCTGGAGCTGGCGCAGGTCGGCCTCTACCGGGCGGTCGTCGCCAAGGGCGCCTTCCGGACGGGCGAGCTCGCCCTGTACATACCCGAGCAGTCCGTGCTCCCGGCCGGGCTGATCGAGGAGCTGGGCCTGACCGGGAGGCTCGCCGGATCGAAGGCCGACCGGGTGCGGGCGGTACGGCTGCGCGGCGAGCTCTCGCAGGGCATCGTCTGCCGGCCGCGCGCGCTGGCCGGCGTCGACCTGGCCGGCGCCGCCGAGCGGGGCGAGGACTTCGCCGAGGCGCTGGGGATCGTGAAGTGGACGCCGCCGATCCCGACCGCGATGAACGGCGAGGTCGAGCGCGCGCCCGACCTGCTGCCGTGGGTCGACATCGAGAACCTGAAGCGCTTCCCCGGCGTCTTCGAGCCCGGCGAGCCGGTCGTGCTCACCGAGAAGCTGCACGGCAGCTGCTGCCTGGTCACCTACCACGCGGCCACCGGTGAGGTGCAGGTCTCCTCCAAGGGCATCGGCGCCCAGGGCCTGGCGCTGGTCGAGGACGAGCGGAACCTCTACTGGCGTGCCGTCCGGGAGCACGGCATCCCCGCCGTCGCGGCCCGGCTGGCGGAGCGGCTCGGCGCGGAGCGGGTGGGGATCTTCGGCGAGGTCTTCGGCGCGGGCGTGCAGGACCTGACGTACGGGGAGTCGGGCCGCACCGAGCTGCCCGGCTACGCGGCCTTCGACGTCTCGGCGGTGCTCGGCGGTCAGCTCCGCTGGCTGGACGCGGCCGCGCTGCTGGCCGGGGAGCTGCCGCTGGTGCCCGAGCTGTGGCGCGGCCCGTTCGACGCGGAGGTCGTCCTGGAGCTGGCCGAGGGCCGGGAGAGCGTCTCCGGCCGGGCGCTGCACCTGCGCGAGGGGGTGGTGGTCCGCCCGGTCACCGAGCGCTGGAGCCCGCTGCTGGGCGCCCGGGCCATCGCCAAGGTGGTCAGCGGCGCGTACCTGACCCGCAAGGGCGGCACCGAGTACGAGTGAGCGCGGGACCGCGTTCGCACCCGTGCCCGCACCGGCCCCGTACCCGCCCGCGCAGCCGTCCCCGCGTCCGCGCCCCGGTCGTCCTCGGCGCCGGGCGTCCCGCTGCTGTCGGGCTGCGGCAGCGGGCCGGGCGCATGGAGGAGGCGTGCCGCTGTTCTCACAGGACATGTCCATTCGAGCACAGCGTCCACCCCGACCGGGGAGCTTTTCACATCTTCGCGTGACCGATTCCGGGCGCTCGGTAGCGTCCCTCGCATCCCGGACCGAAAGCGCACGCGCGGATGGCATATGTCACTGAACATCTGACGATCCGCCGGAGACCGCACGGTCCGGGAGAAGCCCGGGGCGCGGAGTGATCGCCCCCGGGCCCGACCGGTCTACCGGAGGTCCCATGGGCACCATGAACCACTTCAGTTTCGGCTGGCTCACCCCCGCGCTGTCGTACGCGATGGCCTGCGTCGGCGCCGCACTCGGGCTGCGCTGCACCCTGCGGGCGCTCTCCGCCATCGGTGCCTCCCGCCGGAACTGGCTGCTCACCGCTGCCGCCGCGATCGGCTCCGGCATCTGGACCATGCACTTCGTCGCGATGTTCGGCTTCACCGTCGACGGCACCGAACTGCGCTACAACGTGCCGCTCACCATCCTCAGCCTGCTGGTCGCCGTGCTGGTCACCGGCCTCGGCGTGTTCGTCGTCGGTTACGGCAGGCACCGCGGCCGCTCCCTGCTGCTCGGCGGCCTCACCACCGGCCTCGGCGTCGCCGCGATGCACTACCTGGGCATGGCCGCCGTCCGCCTGCACGGCGCGGTCGCGTACGACCCGGGCACCGTCGGGCTCTCCGTGCTGGTCGCCGTCGGCGCCGCCACCGCCGCGCTCTGGGCCGCCGTCACCATCCGCAACGTGGTCGCGGCCGGCGGCGCCTCGCTCGTCATGGGCATCGCGGTGACCTGCATGCACTACACCGGGATGGCCGCCGTCCACGTGCACATGGAGCCCTCCCGCACCGACCTCGGCGGGGCGACGCCCATGCAGTTCGTCTTCCCGCTCGCGGTCGGCCTCGGCTCCTTCCTCTTCCTCACCTCCGCCTTCGTCGCCCTATCCCCGACCGCGCAGGAACGCGCCGCGTACGAGGAGGCCACCGAGCTGACCATCGAGGACTTCCGGCAGGCCGCGCTGTCCGACCGCGCCGCCGTCTGACACCCGCCGCCGCCCCCTCCCCGCCGCCCTGCCCCCAGGAAAGGTCCCGACCCCATGCGAGTACGCCGCGGATCGGCCCGCAGCGCACCGGCGCCCGCCCCCGGCGCCGCGCGCGGCCCGGCCAGGCCGCCCACCGCCGGCACCCGACGCGGCGCCCACGCCGGCCCGCCCGCCCGGGAGAGCCTGGCCGACGGCCCGGCCCCGCGCCCGGCCCGTACCGCCACCGGCCTGCGGCGGCTGCGCCCCCGTACCGTCCGCGCCAGGATCCTCGCGCTGCTGATGGTGCCCGTGGTCTCGGTGCTGGCGCTCTGGTCGTTCGCCAGCGTCACCACCGCGCAGGACGTCTGGGACCTGCTCAGGCTCAAGGACGTGCACTCCGCCCTGCTCGTCCCGGTCGGCGACACCGTCACCGGCCTGCAGGCCGAGCGCACCGCGGCCGGCCAGCTGCTGGCCGGCCCGACGGCCACCCGGGAGAGCGCCCTGCGGGAGGCCGCCGCCGCCACCGACGCCGCCGCCGCCCGGCTCACCTTCGGCCCGGCGTACAACCGCGCCGACGCCGAGGGCCTGGGGGCGGACGCCGCCGTCCGGGTCGACACGCTGGGCGCCGCCGTCGGCGCGCTGCCCGCCCTGCGCAACCGGGTACTGGCCCACGGCGCCGGCTGGGGCGAGGTCTACACCGCGTACGGCGAGGCGATCGACCGGGCGTTCGCGGTGGCCGGTGCGGTGACCCCGGTCCAGGACCACCGCACCGCCTCCGACGCGCGCGTCCTGCTGGAGTTCGCCCGGTCCCGCGAACTGCTCGCCCGGGAGGACGCCCTGCTGCGCGCCGGGCAGGCCGCCGGCAGCCTGACGGAGGACCAGTTGCGGGAGTTCGGCGGAGCGGTCTTCGCCCGCCGCCAGTTCGAGCAGGGCTCGGCCGCCGACCTGCGCCCCGCGGACCGGACGGCCCTCGCCGCCGTCACCGCCGACGCCGACTACCGGGACCTCACCGGCTTCGAGGACCGGATCGCCGCCGCCCCCGACGGGCGCGCCGCCGCCGCCGCGGTCAGCCCCGACCGCTGGTCCGTCGCCGCCGACGGCACCGCCCGCGCCCTGCGCGCCGTCGACACCGACGCCGGCCGCGCCGCCGCGGAGCGCACCGACCCGTACGCCCTCGGGCTGCTCACCCCCTCGGGGGTGGCCGTGCTGCTCGGCCTGGCCGCGGTGATCGCCTCCCTGCTGATCTCGGTGCAGATCGGCCGCGGCCTGGTCACCGAACTGATCGCGCTGCGCAACTCGGCACTGGAGCTCGCCGGGCGCAAGCTCCCCGCCACCATGCGGCGGCTGCGGGCCGGCGAGGAGATCGACATCGACGCCGAGGCGCCGCTGCCGGAGCACGGCAGCGACGAGATCGGCCAGGTGCACGGCGCGCTGGGCAGTGTCCAGCGGGCCGCCGTCACCGCCGCCGTCGAACGCGCCGAAGTCCTGTCCGGCGTGTCCGGCGTCTTCGTCAACCTGGCCCGGCGCAGCCAGGTCCTGGTGCACCGCCAGCTCACTTTGCTGGACGCGATGGAGCGCCGCACCGAGGACCCGGCCGAGCTGGAGGACCTGTTCCGGCTCGACCACCTGACCACCCGGATGCGCCGGCACGCCGAGGGCCTGATCATCCTCTCCGGCGCCGCCCCCGGGCGCGCCTGGCGCCGGCCCGTACCGCTGCTCGACGTCGTCCGTGCGGCCGTCGCCGAGGTCGAGGAGTACGCCCGGGTGGAGGTGCACCGCCTCCCGTACGCGGCGCTCTGCGGCCCGGCCGTCGCCGACCTCACCCACCTGGTCGCCGAACTCGTCGAGAACGCCACCGGGTTCTCGCCCCCGCACACCAAGGTGCACATCAGGGGCGAACAGGTCGGCAACGGCTACGCCCTGGAGATCGAGGACCGCGGTCTCGGCATGGGTGCCGAGGCGCTGGCCGACGCCAACCGGCGGATCGCCGCCGCCGAGCAGAGCGACCTCTTCGACAGCGACCGGCTCGGCCTCTTCGTGGTCAGCCGCCTCGCCCGCCGCCAGGACGTCAGGGTCTCGCTGCGGCCCTCCGCCTACGGCGGCACCACGGCCGTCGTCCTGCTGCCGACGGCGCTGCTGGAGACCCCGGACGCCGCCACCGGCCCCGAGCCGGCGGCCGTCCCCCGCTCCGGGGCCGGCCCCGCCCGCGACCGCGCGCTGCTGCGCGAACTGGCGGCGACCGGACTGCCGGAGCAGGGCGCCGCCCCCGCCCCGCTGCGCCCCTTCGGGGCCCAGGGCGCGGACCCCGGCGTGCTGCGCCCGAGCCCGTTCCGCGCCGACGGGGCCAGGGCCGACCGCCCGCAGCTCCCGCCGGCCGTCCCGGCGCAGCCGCCCCGTCCCGCGGTCCGGCCGCCGGCCGCCCGGCCCGCCGGGGCCGGGGCCGCGCCGGCGGCCGACCCCGACGAGCTGCCGCGCCGGGTGCGCCAGGCCAGCCTCGCACCGCAACTGCGGGAGACCCCGGCCCGCCCGGCGGCGCCCGCCGTCCGGCGCGGCGCACCGGCCCCGGCCGGCCGCAACCCCGAGGAGGCCCGCGCGGCGATGTCCGCCTACCAGCAGGGCTGGGCGCGCGGGAGGAACCGCGCCCCCCTGCACCCCGTGCATCCCCCGCGTCCCGTCACGGCCGACCGTCCGTCACCCCGAGGAGAGACCCGATGAACGGCACCACGCACCACCCGGGCGGGCTCAACTGGCTGCTCGACGAGCTCGTCTCGCGGGTCGTCCAGGTCCGGTTCGCCGTGATGCTGTCCGGCGACGGGCTGGCCATCGGCACCTCGGCCGGCCTCGGCCGGGAGGACGGCGAGCACCTGGCCGCCGTCGCCTCCGGGTTCCACAGCCTGGCCAAGGGCGCCGGCCGGCACTTCGACGGCGGCGAGGTCCGCCAGACCATGGTCGAGCTGGAGCACGGCTTCCTGCTGGTCGCCGCCGCCGGTGAGGGCACCTGCCTGGCCGTCTTCTCCACCGCCGACGCCGATCTCGGCCTGGTCGCCTACGAGATGGCCCGGCTGGTCCGCCGCGTCGGCGAGCACCTGTACACGCCGCCGCGCAGCGCGGTCGGGGGGTGAGCCCGGTGCCGTACCCGCACCGCCGCTACGAGGACGGCTCCGCCTTCGGCCACCCGACCGGGCCCGAGCAGCACACCCGGTGGTACGACGACGCGGCCGGGCCGATGGTCCGCCCGTACGCGATGACCAAGGGCCGGACCAGGCCGAGCGGCCGCGAGTTCGACCTGATCGCGCTCGTCGTCAGCGACCTGCCCGCGGCCGCCGCCCCCGGCGGCCCGGACCTCGCGGCCGGCCCCGAGCAGGGGCTGATCCTCGACCTGTGCCGCGGCAACGCACTGTCCGTCGCCGAGATCGCCGCCGACCTGGACCTGCCGCTCGGCGTCGTCCGGGTGCTGCTCGGCGACCTGCTGGACGCCGGACTCATCCGGGTCAGCCGGCCCGTCCCACCCGCCCTGCTCCCCGACGAGCACATCCTCCGTGAGGTCATCGATGGACTCCGCGCGCTCTGAACCCACCGGCCCGGACGGCTCGCCCGTGCTGGCGCTGAAGATCCTGGTGGCCGGCGGCTTCGGCGTCGGCAAGACCACGCTGGTCGGCTCGGTCAGCGAGATCCGGCCGCTGCGCACCGAGGAGCAGCTCACCGAGGCCGGCCGGGGCGTGGACGACACCGGCGGGGTCGAGCAGAAGACGACCACCACGGTGGCGATGGACTTCGGCCGGATCACCATCCGCGAGGGCCTGTCCGTCTACCTCTTCGGCACCCCCGGCCAGGACCGCTTCTGGTTCCTCTGGGACGAACTGGCACAGGGCGCGCTGGGCGCCGTCGTGCTCGCCGACACCCGGCGCCTGACCGACTGCTTCCCGGCCGTGGACTTCTTCGAGCACCGGGGGATCCCGTTCGTGGTGGCCGTCAACCGCTTCGCGGGCACCCGCGACTTCCGCCCCGACGAGGTCTCCCGGGCGCTCGACCTGGACCAGGACACGCCCGTCGTGATGTGCGACGCGCGGGCCCGCAGCTCGGGCAAGAGCGTGCTGATCAACCTGGTCGAGCACGCCGGGAAGGTGCACGCGGCCCGCCTGCTGGCCGGCATCGCCCCCTGAGCCGTGGCGCCGTGGCGCCGCGCCGCACCGGGCTGACGAGGTGTCAGCCGATGGCGGGACCCGCACGTACGCTGAAAATGTGATCACGTATGAGGACCGCAGGCTGCGCACCCTGGCCGACGAGGGCCGCTGGCCGGAACTGCTCGGCGCCTACCGGCAGGCCAGGGCGGCGGCCGCGGTGCGGGCCGGCGAGACCCGGGCGGCGGCCGAGACCGCCGCCCTCGGCCATCTGATCGCGCACGCCGCGCCGCCCGAGGTGGCCGTCCGGCTGTTCGACGCGGACGGCGGCCCGGGAACGGCGGCCGGGGTCGGCGACCACGACTCGGGCCCGCTCTGGGAGGTGCTGGCGACCCGGCACTCCTGGCTGCGGCTGGCGCCGCTGCTGGGCCCGCCCGCCGTCCGCCGCCTGGTGGCGCACACCCGGGTGCTGGCCGGCGAGGACCTCTCCTACGGCGCGGAGCCCGATCCGGAGGGCGTGCCGCTGGTGCTGGAGCCGTGGGAGACGGCCGGCTGGGGCGAGGGCGGGAGAGTCCGGGACTACCAGCGGGCGGGCGGGTCGCGCAGCTCGCTGCTGGCGCTGCCCGCGACCCGCGAGGGCCTCGGCCCGGTGGAGCTGCCCCCGCGCGGGGAGCGGCTGGCCGGGCAGCGGGCCACCGGGGAGTTCGCCGCGCTCGCGGACTGGGCGCAGGCGGCCTGCGTCCGCGGCGCGGCCCCGGACGCGGCGGTGCAGTTCGCCCCGGCCCGGTTGGTGACCGGCGGGTACGTGCCGTTCTCCGCCGCGTACCCGGTGCTCGTCCAGGCGGGTGCCGGGGTCCGCGCGCACGGGGTGGCGCGGGGCCGGCTGCTGGTCTGGCGGGCCCTGGTCGCGATGACCGGCTCGGACGGGCCGGACCGGGCCGAGGTGAACGCCCTGGTGGCCCGGCTGCGCTGCTTCACCTGGTGCGACCCGGCGGACGAGGTGCGCTACCTGCACGTCGCGCTGGAGGACCCGGCCACCGGCCTGAGCTGGGCGGTCAGCGGCGACGACGTCGAGTGAGGCCGGGCGTGCGGGCCGGGTGGCGGCGGTGACGACACCGGGCCGGCGGCTGCGGCGGCGTCGTGCGCCGTGCGGCCGCCGGCCCGGCGGAGGGTCCCCGGCCCGGCGCCGCCCGGGGGGTGTGGGGCGGCGCCGGACCAGGGTGTTCAGGGGGTTCGGGCCCTAGGGCGCGTCTTCAAAGGCGATGGGCTGATGAGCGATCATGTTGGTCGTGATTCGTCGTCATGAGCTGTCGGATGTGGAGTGGGAGGTGCTG
>NZ_JBHUWW010000218.1:0-8578 GCF_042669755.1 Kitasatospora sp. NPDC057223
CGGCCTCAATCAGGCGAACGGTCAGGTCATCAGGCTGCGTTGGGTGCACCCCGCACATGATGCCGTACGAAGATCCGCCGGACAGAACCTAGCCGCAGACGCGGGCCCGCCCCCGCAGACGCGAGGGCGCCGGCAACCTGGTGGACGGGTACCTCCTGCAGCACGTCGACACGCAACTACGCACCGCCCTCTACACCTGGGTGCGCGCCGGCGACCCGGCCCAGGTCGCGGACCACCTCGCACGCCGCCCACGCGGCGCGACCAAGCCCTCAAAGGGTGCGTGAAATGTACAGTTTCGTCGTGGACGAGACTCTGCCGATCACCGCGGCCAGGGCGAAGTTCGGCTCCCTGGTACGCCGGGTCTTGCACGGCCGCGAGCGCATCACCATCACCGACCACGGCCAACTTGCCGCCGTACTCATCAACCCCCGGGAACTGGCCGCCCTCGAGGACGACCTGGCCCTCGCCCAGTACCGCGAACGCCAGAACACCCCCACCACGGCCGTCACGCCCCACGACGACGTACGCACAATCCTCGGCCTGGAACGCGGCTAATCCCCAGGACCAACCGGGACCGGACCACGATCCACGCCACCCCGGCCCGGCGAACCGCGCGACCGGCCTGCCGCCGCCCCGGGCCCCCGTCAGCAGGGGCGCCGCCGACCCGCAGCCCGCCGACAGGCCGGTCGGGTGCGGATGCCCACCCGCTTGGAGGACGGTCCGGTGCGGCGAGGATCTGCCCCCGCACGGCCGCCCCCGGCCGACAGCGCCGTCACCTCACGGCGGCCCCGCCAGGGCGGGGCGCCGCACCGGCCCACTCCCGGGGCGCGCGGCCCAGCGGGCTCATCCGCAGATAGACAGGCCAGGGAGCGCCGCGAACCCCCCGCGGGACAGACCCGGGAGCCTGCACCGGAGCCGCTGGGGTCGCGGGCGGCACATAGCGGTAGAGCGCGGTACCCGCCCCGATGAACGCCGCGTACGCACCGCGGTCAGCGGGGTCCGAACTCCACAGCGCCTTCGCCCGCTGCCACGCACACCGCAGCTCGGCCAGCGTGAACACCCGCTCCTGGGCAACCTCGACATGGTCGTTCGTCACAGCCGCCATCGTAGGACGCTTACGGGACAACGCGATCCGGCACGCCCAACCCGCCCCGGGATGCTCAGGTCCGTCGGGCCTGCGCCGTGAGACGGCCGCCCCGCGGGAGCCCTCCCACGCACGTACCGGTCCGGCAGCGACCCCCAGACGGCAACCTACGGGCGGGAGGACTCAACCGGACGGGTGCACCGGCCCGACCGCGGTCGATGCCGACGCGTCGCGGCTGATCCGCAGCACCCGGTCCACCCCGGTACGACTGAACAGTGCCGCCATCCGGGCGGTGGGGGCCAGCATGTGGAGCACCCCGCCTGCCGCCTCCACGCGCAGGCGGGCACGGAGCAGGGCGTTGAGGCCGCCGGAGTCGCAGAACCTCACCCCGGACATGTCCAGTAGCAGCTCCCCCGGCTCCGGGACCGCCGCCAGTAGCCGCTCCAGCGCCGAGCCCAGGATCGGCCCGGTGTCCTGGTCCAGATCCCCCACCGCCACCAGCACCGGATCACCCGTCCCCGGGCGCAACCGCACACTCAGCCCGGGAGGATCGACGTGCGCGGGCGCGGCCACCGGTATGTCCTCACCGCCACGCTCTCCTCGGTCCGGGAGTGCTCCCGCGAAACGGACGCGATCACCAGCCGGACCGCACACCGGGCGGACACCAACCGTAGCGCCCCACCAGCGACGCGACTCCGTGTCGCGCAGAGGCAACCCGTTCGGGAGTGCCTGCACGGATCACCGATCTGAGACGTCCGGGTGAGCGCGTTCCTGCAGCGGCCCGGCGGCGCTCCGACCAGCCTGCCAGGCCTGCCACGAGGCGGGCGGCTCCTGCGGCAACGTCAGGTGCCGGTGGCAGACAGCGGGCCGCCGGTAGCCCGG
The DNA here is from genome assembly GCF_042669755.1 of Kitasatospora sp. NPDC057223. Classification (NCBI taxonomy): domain Bacteria; kingdom Bacillati; phylum Actinomycetota; class Actinomycetes; order Kitasatosporales; family Streptomycetaceae; genus Kitasatospora; species Kitasatospora sp. NPDC057223. The sequence continues at coordinate 1,967 of NZ_JBHUWW010000218.1, forward strand.
CGGAGTTCTTCGTTGAGGCGCAGGGCCTCTTCGAGCTGGTCCTCGAGGATGATGATGCGGCAGGCGGCGTCGATCGCGGTGCCCTGATCGACGAGGTCGCGGGCGCGCATGGCGATCCGCAGCTGGTAGCGGGAGAAGCGGCGGTGGCCGCCCTCGGACCGCAGCGGGGTGATGAGTCCCTGTTCGCCGAGGGCGCGCAGGAAGCCGGCGGTGGTGCCGGTCATGTCGGCGGCGCGGCCCATCGTGTAGGCGGGGTAGTCGTCGTCGTCGAAGGAATTTGGGGCGGCGGGGGTGTGCGGCTGGTCGGTCGTCGTAGTCACTGCACCTCTCTTGGTTATTGGTGAACGCGTCGAGGGGCCCCGGCGCCATGGCGGCTCCGGGGCCCCGAAGGGTTACATCACCATCTACCGACCCTGGGCCGGTCCTTGTTTCCGCAACTCCCCGGGGGAGGGGGCGTGCGGGGATCGCGTATGCGTGACCGGAAACCACCATCCTTCGTAACTGATGGGGTCTGCGGTGCCCGCCCGGGCGAATCATCCTCACCGGCCGGGCGATCCTGATGGCGCTCTGTCCCCTCCGTTCATCCTCTGTGGGTACTGATCTGAGTACTGCGAACTGCCGGGTGCTGCCGGTTCTTCTCAACACGGGTACTGCTCGGTACTGCTGGGCTGCCAACTTCACCTTGTCCGGCAGCCAGCCCCGTCGCCCGTCCTGCACTATCCCTGGCTTGGAACCCCACTGCCCGGACCTCCCAGCACGCGCGCCCGCAGCCCTGGCGCCTTTACTGAGAGTGCGCATAGTGCGCTCGACTGCACCTGCGTTCCGCTGCGGTACCACTCGTTGGCGGCCCCTGATCACTGCGGGCCACCCGGCCCGGCCGCCGGTCCTGTCGCCGTACTGCACCAACCTGGCTTCAGGACCCCACAACCGTGCCGACCTGCGAACTTCTACAACTCCCCCGCCAGTTCGTGTCTGGCGGATACCTCTCGACTGCTTGCTACGAGAGAAACACTAGCCACGACACCGAGCGATGTCTACTCCAGCCGACACAGATTTTTCGGTGTTCGAGAGGAAGGTAGTGTTCGCCCCGCCCCAGCGGCATCCGACCGGCGACACACCCCGCCGGCGCCCGCTCGAGGACCGGGCCGCAGACACAACGACGGGAGACGACGATGGACGAGCCGGCACCTCCGCACCCGCCGCACGCCGACCCGTCCCTGATGGAGGCCATCACCGACGCCGTCCACGACGGCAACGACAGCATCCTGCGACGCCTGCTCGCCCGCTTCGCCGAACAAGCCACCATCACCAACCTCTACACCCTGCGCGACGCACTCGACACCCGCCTGCGCCCCCACTGGGGCCACGGTCGCGGGCTCCACCGGTGACCCACGACGACTGCCCCCTCCACCACCTGATCACCCAGGCCCGCCACTGGAGCACCGCCGCCCCGCACCCAACCGGCCGCAGCGCACCCACGAACGCGCCTGGCCGCCTGGTGGACGACCCACGGACGTCAGAACAGCGGGCCCCGGCGGGAAGAACCCACACGCCGACCGGACCCCGACCACCCAGCGGGACAAGGGTTGACCGGCCCGACAGAGCCCGAACGGCCCCAGCCGACCAACCACACCGCGGCCGGCACCGGTCAGTCGACGCTCCGCGGACCGGTGGCGTAGGCCGGGGAAGGGGCTGCCCGATGCCGGCCCGCCCGGCAGCCGCGCGACACGAGGGGGCATCGCCCAGGTCGCCGGGCAGTACTCGTCGTACCGTTGTGGCGGGGAGAGCGGGCAGAGCGGGTGAACGCCATGGAAGATCATGCGACCGGCCGTGCGGCACCGGTCATGACCTGCGGCGAATGCGGGCAGCTGACCGAATGGAATCCCACGTCCTTCTGCAGCTGGACCTGCTATGACGCCCGGCCCCGCGACCCCGCCAGCGCGCCCGACGCCCTCGCGTACTTCTTCGGCCTCGGACCGCCCACCCGACTCAACCACCCCCGCAACCCCTGACCACCCTGCTCCGCGCCGCAGGTGCCGCCTGCTCCTCAGCGGACGCAACGCGCCCCCGCCGCGGACGCGGCGGGGACGCGAGAGGGCCTGCTGTCAGAGCTGGCCGCGGTACCCGCCGGTGGCAGTGCCGCGCTCCTCGATGAAATGCTTGAACCGCTTGAGGTCGCCCTTCACCTGCCGGTCCAGCACCCCCATCATGTCGGCGGCCTTCTCGGCCATCCCGCCGGGCTGGAAGTCCATCTCCATCAGCACCCGGGTACGCGTCGCGTCGATCGGCTCGAACCGCACCATCCCCGTCTGCTTCACGTCACCGCTCGTGGTGCGCCAAGCAACGTGGTCGTCCGCGACCTGGTCGACGATCTCCGTGTCGAACTCCCTCGACACACCGGCGATCTTCGTCTTCCAGTGGTTGTGCCGGGCGTCGAGCTGGGTGATCTCCTCCACGCCCTCCATGAACTTCGGGAAGTCCTCGAACTGCGTCCACTGGTTGTACGCCGTACCCACCGGCACGTCCACGTCGATCGATTCCTGCACCTTGCTCATCGCGTCCACTCACCTTCGAGTCGCACCATCGGTCAGATCCTGGGGTCAGGGTCGGTCGCAGAGCACCTGCCCCGACCCCCGGCCCATATGCCGGGCTCGTACCGATTCCGCCCCCGACCAGTGCTATCGGCAACCCGGGAGCCCCGTACCAACACAAGGGGTGACCGCCCGCGCCGGTTCACGCGAACGTCCCGGGCCTCGGAGAGAGAAGGCCCGGGACGGTGATGAGAGGCTCCGCCCGCCGGCGGTTTCGCAGCCACCCGGCACCTACCCGCCCCACCACATCCGACCCGTCCGGAGTGTGGCGGTTCGGGCCACGTGGGCCGAGCGGACGCACCCCCTGGCACCGTGAGCGACGACGTGGCACAACTGGAGGTGCAGGGGGGATCCCGTTCCGGGCGCCGGGTGCCGGTGCCCGTCCGAGAGAAGGCCCGCCATGGCAGCGCGTCCCATCTGGAGTGGGATCCTGAGCTTCGGCCTCGTCTCCGTCCCCGTCTCCCTGTTCGCCGCGACCGAGGACCACACCGTCTCCTTCCGGCAGATCCAGCGCGGCACCTCCGACCGGGTCCGCAACAAGCGCGTCAACGAGTGCACCGGTGAGGAGGTCCCCTTCGGGGAGATCGTCAAGGGGTTCGAGGTCTCCGAGGGCGAGTACATCGTCGTCGAGCCCGACGAGCTGGAGCAGCTCTCCCCCGGCCGCTCCAAGACGATCGAGATCACCGGCTTCGTCGACCTCGACCAGGTCGAGCCGATCTTCTTCGACAAGACGTACTACCTCGGCCCCAAGGGCAAGGAGTACGCCAAGGTGTACACCCTCCTGCAGCAGGCCCTGGAGAAGGCCGGACGCGGCAGGCATAGCCCTGTTCGCCATGCGCGCCAAGGAGTACCTCACCGCGATCCGGGCCGACCGGGGGATCCTGACCGCGCACACCATGCACTTCGCCGATGAGGTCCGCGACCCCCGCACCGAGATCCCCGCCCTCCCCGCCACCGATGCCGCCGCCGTGTCCGACCGGGAGCTCGCGATGGCCGGGCAGCTCATCGACATGCTCGCCGTCGACTGGAACCCCGACGAGTACAAGGACACCTTCGAGGAGAAGGTCCACGAACTCATCGCCGCCAAACAGGCCGACCGCGAGGTGACCACCGCAGCTGCTGCCCCCAAGCCCAGCAACGTCCTCGACCTGATGGAGGTCCTCAGCCGCAGCCTGGAAAGCGCCAAGCCCGCCCACGGGACGAAGGCCGCCGCACCCGCCGAGGACAAAGCCGAGAAGAAGGCGCGGCCGAGCACGGCTGCCGCCGCGCAGGGCGAGCGCCCCGCCGGCGGACGACAGGCAGCGGTGGGGCGGTCCGCTCAGCGCCAGCCCAAGGAAACCGGCGGCAAGAAGACCACCGCCACCTCCCCCGCCGGGCGCACCCGGGCGGCGACCAGCGCGACGGGCAAGAAGACCGGCGCGGCGGCCGCCACGGCACGGCGTCGCGAGGACCTCTCCAAGCTGACGAAGACGGAGCTGTACAGGCGGGCCGCCGACCTCGACCTGGCGCACCGATCCACCATGAACCGGGAGGAGCTCCAGGCCGCCCTGGAGAAGGCCGGACGCGGCAGGCACCTGCGGCCCGCGTCCTGACCCACGCCATCCGGCAGACGGAAGTTGGCGCGGGGCCGTCCAGCCGGGGGCTGACCATGACTCTGCCCCGGGCCGGCGGCCCGGCACGCCAACATGTATCCCCGGCCGCCGGGCGTAAACACCTGCGGCGGCCGGGTCTGAACCACGGGCTGGTCCCAGACGGCTGTGTGGGGGTGCCGTCCGGGACCCGGGACGCTGCCCACCGATCCGCCTGACCCCGGAACGGGGATGCTCGGCGGGTATCAAGTTTGGCGGATGTCGGGGGTGAACGGTCTGCCGGGCGTCGACGGCGTGGGTGGGGTGGGGCTCTGCCACCCCTGAACCGCGAGGTTGGGCCGAAGCCGGTTTGCCCCCCCTCTTGTTCAGGCGGGTGTGCCCTGCGAGGAACGGGGCAGTCGGGCCTGGCAGCGAGCGTCGCGCCGGGAAGAGCCCGCGCGAGGCCGCATGGCGAAGGAGGCGGCATGAGCGGCACCGACATCTGGGACTTCCGCAGCACGGCAGGCCACGTCTCCGGCACCGACCTGGTCGGCTTCCAGGTGGACGCCACCGACGGCCACATCGGCAAGGTCGACAAGCTGTCCGAGGAAGCCGGCCCCCAGTACCTGGTGGTGGACACCGGCCCGTGGATCTTCGGCAAGCACGTCCTGCTCCCTGCCGGCACCATCGTGCGCGTCGACGAGGACGACAAGAAGGTCTACGTCGACCGCACCAAGGACGAGATCAAGAACAGCCCCGAATACGACCCCGAGGAGCACAACGCGGCCGACACCACCTACCAGGACTCACACACTGGCTACTACGGCCCCGACTACGGCGAACCCATCTGACCCCGGGCCGTGCCCAAGCGGGCCGCCACCGACACGGTGGCGGCCCGCTGCGCTGCGCCCCGCGCCGACCACGTCACTCGCCACGCTACGGAACCCGGCCCGGCCACATGGGGGGCGTACCGGGCCTGGGACGCCTTCACCCGTCCGCTCCGGACCCGGTGGTGCGGTGCGGAGCACGGTGGGAGCGGACTGCCGGCGTGGACGGTATCCGGCCGGAGACGGAAGGCTGCTCGCACCTCACGGCGTCAGACCCGGGCGAGGAAAGATCGGTTCATCGGCTCTGTCCTCCTCAAGGACCCCGTTCCGGCCCCTCCTCGCGGATTCCTTCACCCTCCGCGCCTGGGCGGTCAGCGCAAGTATGGATCGAGCGGTCCTCAGGCGTTGCCCTGCCCGGGTTGAGGCCGCAGTCGGTTCGCCAGGCCGGTGCCGGCGTGCTCAGAGCGGTTGGGCGTGTACGGGGGTGCCGGGTGCGGGATGGCCGCCCAGGTCGACGAGGTAGGCGATGCCGTCTGCCGTGATCTCTACCTGCATGCCGTTCTCGCCGGCGAACAGCGGGTGACCGCGCGGACCCAGGCCGCCCTGGCGCCGCACGACGGCGGTCTCCTGCTGGGCGTGGCAGCCCTGAGGTCCGGGGAAGGTGATGAGCCAGCGTCCGGGGTTGTCGGTCATGATGATCACGTTCCTCCGCGCCCCACCGGGTGGCCCCACGGCAAGTGACGCGTACTGCAATGACCCCGCTTCCGCTCGCACACGAGGCCGCGAGTCGCGGCAGGACGCGCCAGCTTTCCGGGCGCCCTGACCCGGCACGGTGCCCCAGCACAATGACGAGTTGTACCCGCTACGGCATACCGGCGGCGGCCGAGCGGACGGGCGGATTCGTCTGCTCCGATCACCGGCGGGTAGGCGGTTCTCGGTCCTGCGCCCAACCCTGCCACGGTCGAGTACGGGCCACGGCGGAACCGACACCGGCCGCCCCGGTAGCCGTGGAGTGGGTCTGTCAGATTCCACGGCTGGGGTCGTCGGTTCCGTGGCGTGCCGGGACGCGGTGCCAGCGGTGGAGGCCGTGGCGGTGGCTGCCGAACTCGGCGTCGGGCGGCACGTCCGGAGCCTTTTTGGATGCCTGGAAGCGCGAGGCGGTGGCGCCGCCCTGCGAGTCGGCGGCAGCCGGGTTCGCAGTGGCGGTGTCCGCGGCGGCAGCGCGGGCTCGGGCTTCGGCGGCGTCGGCGCGTGCGTTGGCGGCGTCGACGCGGGCGTCCGCAGCCTGGGCCTGGGCTTCGTCGCGCCGCTCGGCGAGCGCGTCGCGCTCCTCGCGGGCGGCGGCCGTCTGGCGGCGGGACTCCTTGAGGCCGCCGCGTGCGTCCTGGTGCAGCCGTGAGGCGCGGCGGGCGCCGACGAGCAGCATCCCCAGGCCGAGGACGGCGATGGCGCCGATCGCGATGCCGTAGAGGAAGAGGGTGCCGGTGGAGCCGGTCACGTGGTAGCCGAAGACGGAGAAGTCGCCGGCTGTGTGGGAGGCGCCCGTGTTGGTGAGGACGCCGGCCACGCCGATGACGACGGCGGCGAGGAGGATGACGAGACCGATGATGAGGATCATGACGCCTC
>NZ_JBHUWW010000219.1:0-8224 GCF_042669755.1 Kitasatospora sp. NPDC057223
TTTTTTTTTTATAGCCCCCGGGCGGGCCCGGGGCCCCGCCCCGCCCCCGCCAGGCCGTGGTGCCTGCGGGTCAGCGCGAGGCCAGCGACGAGAGCTTGCGGGCCGCGCCGTACTGGCGCAGCACCTGGGCGAAGGTGGTGTGTCCCTGGGTGGTGCGGGCGAAGGCGCGCCAGGCCGGGTCGACCAGGCAGACGGCCGCGTGGAAGAGGTGCGGGCGACGCTCGAACGCGGCCAGCATCTGCTTGCCGGCCCGCATCTCCACTCCCAGCCCCGCCTTGATCGCGAAGGCGTAGTTGAGGGCCTGGCGCCGCACGTCGGTGGCCCCGTTCGCCTCGGCGACCTTGACCGCCCACTCGCCCGCCAGCAGGCCGGAGCGCAGCGCGTACGAGATGCCCTCGCGGGTCCACGGCTCCAGCAGCCCGGCGGCGTCCCCGGCGACCAGGACCCGGCCGCGGGAGAGCGGCGAGTCCTCGGCGCGGCAGCGGGTCAGGTGACCGGACTCCACGCTCGGGGTGAAGCCGGACAGGCCGAGGCGGCGGATGTAGTCGGCGAGGTACTGCTTCGTCCGCTCGCCGTCGCCGCGCGCCGAGATGACGCCGACGGTGAGGCTCCCGGACTCGGTCTTCGGGAACACCCAGCCGTACGAGCCGGGCAGCGGGCCCCAGTCGAGGTGGATCCGCCCGGCCCAGTGCGCGCTGACCTCGGGCGGGACGGGGATCTCCGCCTCCAGGCCGAGGTCGATCTGGTCGAAGGTCACGCCGACGTGGCGGCCGACCCGCCCGGCGCTGCCGTCCGCGCCGACCACGGCGCGGGCCTCGAAGGTGCGCCCGTCGGTGGCCGTGACGACGGCGGTGCGGTTGTTGCCGCCCTGCTGCTCGACACCGCTGACGGTCACTCCGGTGACCACCACGGCGCCGGCCTGCTTGGCCGCCTGGACCAGCCGGTGGTCGAACTCGTCCCGGTTGACCAGGCCGAACAGCATGCGCTTCGAGCGCCGGGTGCGGGTGAACCGCCCGTCGTGCGCGAAGGTCACGGCGTGCACGCGGTCCTGCAGCGGTAGTTCGAAGCCGGGCGGGAGGCTGTCCCGGGACGGGCCGATGATGCCCCCGCCGCAGGTCTTGTAGCGGGGGTGCTCGGCCTTGTCGAGCAGCAGCACCCGCCGGCCCTGCGAGGCGGCGGCCCGGGCGGCGGAGGATCCGGCCGGCCCTGCGCCGACCACGACCACGTCCCAGATACCGTCGAGCGGTTCTGGCCCGGGGAGTTCTGCACCGAGCGGGCTGTGGGAAACGGAGCTAGCGGAGTCTGTCACGTCGAGCCATCCTATGCGTCCGACCGGCCTACCCGCTGCCCCCGCCACACTCGCGTCGAAATTGCCCGTCGGTCCGGCGCGGGCCGGGCTCCCGTCCGCCGCGCCCAGGCTGGCCGGATCCCGCTCCCCGCCGCCCCGCAACTACGCCGTTGCCCGCCGCCGCTGAGCCGCCGTCGTGGCCGCCCGGGCCGCCGGGTGGACCGCCCGGCGGCCGGCGAGCAGCCGTACGGCGGCGGCGTAGCCGACCGCGCCGACCGCGAGGCCCGCGCCCGCGCCGAAGCACAGTTCGGCGATCAGGCCCCGCTCGCGGCGGGCCAGCCGGTGCGCCACCCCGGCCACCGTCGCGGCGCCGAGCACCGCCGTCCCGGCCCGCCTGGCACCCGGCGACAGGGCGAGGGCGGGTGCGGGCACGGCGCCGCGGGCCTCCCGGGCCGTGTACCGGGCCAGGTACCCGAGGGCGACCGCCGAGGAGCCGTACTGCAGCACGGTGTACAGCGGCAGGCCCGCCACCCGGGCGTCGAGGACGGGCAGCAGGGCGACGCCGTACCGGCCGCCGTGGGTGAAGCCGTCCCATCCGACGTGGGTGGCCGCGCCGACGGCCGCCGACACGGCGAACCAGCCGGCCCGCTCCAGTCGGGGGCCCGCCCCGCCGCGTGCGGTCATCGCCTCGGCGGCGCCGGCCCAGCGCTCGGGCAGCAGGGCCACCAGCGGCTCGCGCAGCAGCCCGTGCCAGCCGGCCACCAGCACTCCGGCGAGCGCCACGTCCACGGTCGGCACCGCCCACCAGCGGTGTGCCAGGGCGCCCTGCCGGTAGGCGCCCCGGACCAGCGAGTCGGCGAAGAAGGGCAGGTCGGGCGCCATCGACCCGGCGATCAGCGCCGAGGCGACCAGCGGGCCGCGGGCCCTGGCGCCAGCCAGGAACGGGAGGACGGCGGCCGGGTGGCTGAGAGTGAACGGCATGCGGCCCATCCTGCCCCTCCCACCCGGCGCCGCCCCGGATCCCGGCCGGGCCGCGGTCAGGCCGCGTCGACCGCGCCCGCCAGGCTGTCCGCGGTCAGGCCGTCCGGGGTCAGGCCGTGGGCGGCGAGGCCGTGCGGCGCCGGGCCCTCGGCCGCCGGGCGCCCGGCCTCCAGGTAGCGCAGTTCACCGCGCCGCCGGGCGTCCAGCGCGGCGGCCAGCCGCCGGTGGCGGCCGGGGGTGAGCAGGGCGGCGGCCTCCTCCAGGGTGACGAAGCGCCAGGCCCGCAGCTCCTCGGCGGGCAGCCGCAGGCGCTGGCGGGCCTTGGCGTCGAGCCTGCCGCCGTCGTACACCAGCCGCAGGCCGCCGCGGCGCGGGCCGGTTCTCGGCTCCCAGTCCACGGCGAGCAGGCGCAGGTCACCGGCGTCCAGCTGCAGGCCGAGCTCCTCGTCGGTCTCCCGCAGGGCCGCGTCGGTGGGCGCCTCGCCGCGTTCGACGACGCCGCCGGGGAACTCCCAGGCGGGCTTGTAGACGGGGTCGACGAGCAGCACCCGGTCCTGTTCGTCGAAGAACAGCACGGCGGCGGCGACGGTGTCCCCGGTCGCGTCGGCGCTCTGCACGATGGGACAGCGCGCGGCGCCCTCCCCGACCAGCACGGCGAGGCGTTCGGCGGTCTGGCGTGCGGTCAGGCCGCCGGTGTCGACGAGTTCGGCGTCGCGGCTGAGCCAGCGCCGGGCGGCGCGGTACCGGGCGAGGTGCTCCAGGCGCAGGTCCCGGGTGCCGGCGCTCCGCTCGGGCTCGCCGGGGTGGGCGTCGTGGCCCTCGATGCGGGCCCGCAGGATCGTTTCCGCAGCGTCCAGCACGAAGTGGTGCACGGCGAGTCCGCGCGAGGCCAGCCCGCCGAATATCTCGTCCCGGTAGTCCTCCCGCAGCACGGTCATCGGGACCACCAGCGGCCCCGGGACCTCGCCGAGCAGCGCGGCCGCCACCTCCGGCACCAGGCGGCGCCAGGACGGCAGGTCCTGGAAGTCGGCGAGCCCGGCCGCCCGATCGGGCGGCAGCATCCGGGCCAGCCCGAGGCCGACCAGTTCGGGGTCGTACAGCAGGCTCCCGGGGAGCAGTTCCACCAGTTCACGGCAGACGCTCGTCTTTCCCGCGCCGAACGTTCCATTGACCCAGACGATCACAACGTCCCCTGCCCTCGGTCCGCCCGGCGTCGATCGCACCGGGCGGCGCGGCCCGGCCTCCCGGCGCCCGCACCAGAGAAGGTGGTACCCGCTGCGCGGCGGTGCCCATACCTGCTGTTCCCGGCCGCCGTCGGTTACCGGCCTCGGCCCTTGTCAGCGGCATGTGCCCAGGCCGACGGCCGTGCGGGCGCCTGCGGTCAGCCCGCCGAGGCCCCCCGGCGGCCGCCGGCCCAGAGCGCCGCCGCGGCCGCGCCGACCAGACCGGCGTCGGTGCCGAGCTGCGCCGGGCGGACCTCCAGCCCCCGGACGAACGACAGGGCGGCGTACTCGTCGAGCCACTTCCCCAGCGGTCCGAACAGGACGTCGCCGCACTGGGCGACGCCTCCCCCGATCACCACCACGTCCAGTTCGACCAGCGTCGCGGTGGCGGCGATCCCCGCCGCCAGCGCCTGCGCGGCCCGGTCGAAGGCGGCCAGCGCGAGCGGGTCGCCGGCCCGGGCGGCCGCCGCGACCCCGGTGGCCGAGGCGTCGCCGTCGGCGGGCCGCCAGCCCGCGGCGCGGGCCCGGCGGGCGATGGCGGTGCCGCTGGCGAGCCCCTCCAGGCAGCCCCGGCCGCCGCACGGGCAGGGGTCGCCGTCCAGATCGACGCTGATGTGCCCGATGTGCCCGGCGTTGCCGCTCGGCCCGGGGTGAAGCGCGCCGCCCAGCACCAGGCCGCCCCCGACACCCGTCGAGACCACCATGCAGAGCGCGTTGTGACGGCCGCGCGCGGCGCCCAGCCAGTGTTCGGCCGCGGTCATCGCCACCCCGTCGCCGGTCAGCACGACGGGCAGCCCCGGTGCCAGCGCGCGGACGCGTTCGACCAGCGGGAAGTCGCGCCACCCGGCGATGTTGACCGGGCTGGCCAGCCCCCGGACGGCGTCCACCGGCCCCGCGCTGCCGAGCCCGATCCGGGTGACCCGCGCCCACTGCGGCTCGGCCCGGAGCTGTGCCAGCACCGCGGCGACGGCCGCGAACACCGTCTCGCCCGGCTCGCCGGCCGGCGTGGGCACCTTGGTCCGCCGCGACAGCAGGCCGTCCTCGGCCCCGACGAGCGCCCCCGCGATCTTCGTTCCCCCGATGTCGATCGCCGCCACCAGGGCTTGTTCGCTGTTCACAGCAGCCGACCCTACCCGCGGCGGCGCGCGCTGCCCGGTGACAGCGCCGAGTGCCGCCCGCACGGCGGCGGACGGCACCCGGCAAGGCCTGCGGGGCTGCGCGGACGGATCAGGGACGGCCCATGTAGGACGGGTAGTACCCGCTGCTGATGCCGGAGACCCGGATGTTCGTGCCCGGCCGTGCGGCCTCGACGTACTGGTTCCCGCCGAGGTAGATCGCGACGTGCTCGATCCCCCGGGCGCTGCCGTCCTCGGACCAGAACAGCAGGTCACCCCGCCTCAGCTGGCTCGCCGTGACCGGCGTGGTGGCCGCGTACTGGTCGTTGGCCACCCGGGGCAGGTCGATGCCGCCCCGCCGGAAGGCCTGCTGGACCAGGCCCGAGCAGTCGTAGCCGTCGGGGCCGTTGCCGGCCGTGACGAACGGCTTGCCGAGCTGGGCGAGCGCGAAGGCGACCGCCGTCTCGACGTCACCGCTCTGACCGGACGAGGCCGACACGGTGTCCGAGGACGCCGCCGGGGCCGCGCCGGTGCGCTGGAGGTAGACGTCCTCGTGGCTCGTCCAACGCCACTGGCCGCTGCTGTTGCGGAACCAGTAGACCGAACCGTCCCAGCCCTGCGAGATACCCCCGCCCGACGAGGACACCCGCGCCACCGACGACGCCGGTACGCCGCCCGTGCGCTGGAGGTAGACGTCCTCGTGGCTCGTCCAGCGCCACTGGCCGCTGCTGTTGCGGAACCAGTAGACCGAACCGTCCCAGCCCTGCGAGATGCCCCCGCCCGACGAGGACACCCGCGCCACCGACGACGAGGCCGAGGCGGTGGTGCCCGTGCGGGCCTGGTAGACGCTGAGGTGGGCCGTCCAGCGCCACTCGCCCTGGCTGTTCCTGAACCAGTACTTCGAGCCGTCCCAGCCCGCGTGGGCCGGAGCGGTCTCGGCGCTCGCGACCCCGACGCCGGTGCCGAGGCCGATCGCTCCCGCCCCCGCCGCGATCACGGCGGCCATGGCCAGGCCACGGCGGATCCGTCCGGTCCGGGCTATCCGGGTGGACCGGGCCCGCTCTGCGGTGAAGGCGGTGGTCGGCTCGGTCTGCGGGGCGCTCGGCGCGCCGGTGTCGACGGTGTTCATCGGCCTGCTGTCTTCCTCTGCTGACATGGGGTCTGCTACGGACCACCCAGGGTTTTCAGTACTGGGTGTCACGTTAGGCACGCACCCGGACACAGCGCGCAACGAGGTGAGCCAATGGGTGGTTCACGCTCGGTGAGCCGGCGTCAGCAGACCGGCCCTCAGCTCCGGAGACCCCGTCAGGTGCGGGGGGCGCCGCCCGCGTCCTGCTCCTGGAGGAGCTGCTTCTTCAGCACCTTGCCCATCGCGTTGCGCGGCAGCTCCTCCACCAGCACCACCCGCCGCGGCCGTTTGTGGACGGAGAGCCGCTCGGCGACGAACGCGGTGAGCTGCTCCCCCGTCACCGCGCCGGCCGGGACGACGTACGCCACGACGGCCTGCCCGAGGTCGTCGTCGGGCGCTCCGACCACGGCGGCGTCCGCCACCGCCGGGTGGTCGCGCAGGGCCGCCTCGACCTCGCCGGCCCCGATCCGGTAGCCGCCGCTCTTGATCAGGTCCACCGAGGCCCGCCCGACGATCCGGTGGAAGCCGTCCTCGCCGATCACCGCGACATCACCGGTGCGGAACCAGCCGTCGGCCGTCCAGGACTCCGCATCGGCGTCCGGCCGGTTCAGGTACCCGGAGAACAGCGTCGGGCCGAAGACCTGCAGCTCACCGACGCTCTCGCCGTCCTGCGGGACGGGCGAGCCGTCCTCGCCGACCAGCCTGGTCCGGACGCCGTCCAGCGGCAGGCCCACGCTGCCGGGCCGGCGGTCGCCGTCCGCCCGGGTGCTCACGGTGATCAGCGACTCGGTCATGCCGTACCGCTCGATCGGGGCGTGCCCGGTCAGCGCGGCGAGCTGCTGGAAGACGGGCACCGGCAGCGGCGCGCTGCCGGACACCAGCAGCCGGGCACCACGCAGCCCGGCCGCCGCCGAGTGGTCGGCAGCGATCCGCGACCAGACCGTCGGGACGCCGAAGTACAGCGAACCGGCCGCCTGCGCGTATCCGGCCGGGGTGGGGCGACCGGTGTGCACCAGCCGGCTGCCCGTCCGCAGGGCGCCCAGCACACCCAGCACCAGGCCGTGGACGTGGAACAGCGGCAGGCCGTGCACGAGGGTGTCCTCCGCCGACCACTGCCAGGCCTGCGCGAGCGCGTCCAGGTCGGCGGCGACGGCGGCCCGGCGGATCACGGCGCCCTTGGGGGCACCGGTCGTCCCCGAGGTGTAGAGCACGAAGGCGGTGGCGTCGGCGGCCGGTTCCGGGTGCGAGGCGGCCGAGCGCTGGGCCGGATCGACCGGGAGGATGGTCAGGCCGGGCAGCGCGTCCACGCCCTCGGGCGCGTCCTCGCCCGCCGCGAGGGCGAGCAGCGCGGCGCCGGAGTCGCGCAGGATGTGCGCGCGCTCCTTGGGCCCGGAGTCCGGCGGCAGCGGCACCACGGGGACGCCCGCCAGCAGCCCGCCGACCACGGCCACCACCGTCTCGGCGGTCGGCCGGGCGAGCACCGCGAGCGCGGGCGCCCCGGCCACCCGGTCGGCGACGGCGACGGCCGCCCCGAGCAGCCGCTCGCGCGAGAGCGCGACCCCGTCGATCCGCAGGGCGTCGGCGCTGTCGCCGTACCCGTCCTGAAGCGCCGTCAACAGGCTCATGTGCCCCTCCGCGTCGGTTCCCCGGTCTTCGGCGCCGACTCTACGGCCCGGGGGACGCCGGAGGGCGCGGCGGGCCGTTTCCGGCCGCCGCGCCCTCCGGGCACGCCCGCGTGTGCTCAGCCCTTGCGGGCCTTCACCTCGGTGGTGAGTTGGGGGAGGACGGTGAAGAGGTCTCCGACGACGCCGTAGTCGACGAGTTCGAAGATGGGGGCTTCGGGGTCCTTGTTGACGGCGATGATGGTCTTGGAGGTCTGCATGCCGGCGCGGTGCTGGATGGCGCCGGAGATGCCGGCGGCGATGTAGAGCTGGGGGGAGACCTGCTTGCCGGTCTGGCCGACCTGGTTGCTGTGGGGGTACCAGCCGGCGTCGACGGCGGCGCGGGAGGCGCCGACGGCTGCGCCGAGGGCGTCGGCGAGGTCTTCGACGACGGTGAAGCCGTCGGCCGCGCCGACGCCGCGGCCGCCGGAGACGACGATGGCGGCCTCGGTGAGTTCGGGGCGGCCGGAGGCAGCGCGGGGGGTGCGGGCGGTGACGGTGGCGGCGTTGCCGGTGAACTCCACGGTGACGCTGTGCACGTTGGCGGGTGCCGGTGCGGGTTCGGGGGCGGTGGAGTTGGGCTTGACGGTGATGACGGGGGTGCCGTGGGTGACGGTGGACTTGACCTGGTAGGACGCGGCGAAGGCGGCCTGGGTGGCGAGGGGGCTGCCGTCGGGGCCGGCTTCGAGGTCGACGGCGTCGGTGATGAGGCCGGAGTTCAGGCGCAGGGCCGTGCGGGCGGCGATCTCCTTGCCCTCGCCGGAGGAGGTGAGGAGGACGGCGGCGGCGCCGGTGGCCTTGGCGACCTGGGTGAGGGCGTCGACCTT
>NZ_JBHUWW010000220.1:0-8130 GCF_042669755.1 Kitasatospora sp. NPDC057223
GGTACTGCAGGGGGGACCCTGTGGGAGAGTAGGACGCCGCCGAACAATTTTTCTAGAGAAGCCCCGCCGGGTAACCGGCGGGGCTTCTCTGCGTTTCCGGTCTGTGTTTACGGACGGAGCTCGCTTGCCGAGCCGGGGGCGCTAAAGGCAGACTGGCCCGGTCTTCGATCTTTATTGGTCCAGACCACTTCAGTGGGGCGGGAAGGTGGGGGTATGGGCAGGGACGGCGAAGCCGCAGACTTCAACGTGTTCTACGAGGCTTCGTACGGCCAGCTCGTCGCGCATCTCTACGCTCTGACCGGTGACCTGGGGGAGGCTCAGGACGCGGCCCAGGAGGCGTTCATCCGGGCCTGGGACCGGTGGCACCAGGTGAGCACCCATGACAACCCGGTCGCCTGGGTCCGGCTGACGGGTCAGCGGGTGGCGATCAGCCGGTGGCGACGGGCCCGGACGGCAGTGCGGAGCTGGGTCCGGCACGGGCCTGCCGGCCCGGTGGCCGGCCCGGGGCCGGACACGGTGGCGCTGGTCGAGGCGTTGCGGCGGCTGCCGGAGGCGCAGCGGTCGGCGTTGGTGCTGCACCACATGGGCGGACGGTCCGTTGCGGAGATCGCGGCGGAGGGCGGCGTCCCGGTGGGCACGGTGAAGGCGAGACTGCACCGGGGCCGGCAGGCCCTCGCCGTCCTGCTCGACGAGGAACCGGCGAGACCCCCGGAGGAGCCGGTGGTCACGGGCCGGCGCCTGCCGGGCGCCGACGGCGACGCCGGCCCGGGTGCCGGGGCGGGCGGTGCCGCGCAGGCCGGGGCGGACGCCGAGGACGAAGGGCAGCCGGTGGCGGAGCCGGTCCGGCCGGGTGACGTGGAGTGGTCGGGGCTGATCACGCATGCGTGAGCCGAGGCGGCCGAGGACGGTTGCGGGCGGACAGCCGGCCATCACGACGGCTCGGCTGGATCACCGCCTCGCGAGCCTGCGCGACGAGGTGACGACGGCGGTGCAGCCGCCGGTGCCGGCGCAGGCGATCCGCCGGGCGGCCGGGCGGCGACGACGCTGCCGGCGCGCCGTGCTGAGCATCGTCTGCGCGGTCGCGGTGGCGGGTCTCTGGGGGAGCGCCCGGGCGCTGCCGGTGTTCGGTGCTCCACAGGACGGGGTCGGTGCGGCGGGGGAGGAGCACCGGATCGCCGCGGAGATCCCGCTGCCCGGCCCGGCCGCGGATGACGACGACAGTGAGCTGTTCCTTCCCGTCGAGGCGTTGCCCACCGCCGAAGGCCACTACGGGCCGTGGGTGCTGACGGGCGAGGGCGGACTGTGGAGCGCGGAGGCTCCCGGCGGTGGCACGCCGCAGCCGATGTCCGAACCGCCGCCGACCTGTCTGTCACGGGGGGTCGGTGCGGCCGGTGCGGCCGTTGCCCTGGAGCGTTCCTACGCGGACGGGAGCGGTGAGGGGGCTGCTGCGGCACAGTACGTGCTGGTGTTCTCCTCCGACGATGCCGCCGCCCGGGCGGTGGAGGCCCTCCTGGCGCCTCTGGACTGCGGGGCCGCCCTGGTGGGAGTGGTGGACTGCGACCGTGCCGCCTCCGCGCTGTGGACGGCGCAGGCCGGAGCCGTGGTCGAGGAGATCACCGTCCAGCAGGTCGGGGTCCGGGTAGTTGCCCTGGCGGTTCACCACGGTGGCACGTCGGTGCTTGTCGGCGGGGGTGGCACGAGCACGGCACCAAGTGTGCCGAGCCCGCCGTCGCGGGTCGCCCCGTCGGGCGTCATCCAGCCGGAGTTCGTCGCCGCCGCGGCGGAACTCCGCACTCGGCTGGCGGAGTTCTCCTCGCAGGATGGATCTCCCGCCGCCTCGCCCATGGTCTCCGCCCCCGGGACGTTGCCGGGTTCGGGTGCCGCGTCCCAGGCTCCGGAGCCCGCCTGCGGGCCGATGAGTACCGCGTCCGCTGCGGAGCCGGGCCGGTAGCGGAAGGCTCTGCCGACCGGCCCGGGCGGGGTTTCTTCCGGCAGGTGAACATTCATTGACCCTGCTCCCCGCCACTGCGACGCTTTGGGACGTGAGCCAATCCGAGCGCCTTGTGGGCCGCCTGCACGTCGATCTGCGACGGCACGCGAGCGCCCTCTGTGCTGCCTGTCGCTGAGCGCCGCCGCCGTGTGCTGACGCGCTTGTCTCACCTCTCGGGCTGAAGCCCGTCCCTCCTGCCGCTCACCGCGGCCCCTGCCCCGGCTCCGCCGTCGGGTGCTCTCGTCCACCACCGGCTTCCACCGGCTTCGCCGCGCGACGGGCAGTCCGCTGCCCGTCCCCGTCGGCGTACCCTGCCGACCCCAAAGGACCTCCCATGCCCGTGTTCCCCAAGTCCGTGTCCCGGCCCACCTCCCGACGCCAGTTCCTCGCCCTGACCGCCGTCGCGGCGGCAGCCGCCGCCTGCGGCCGGGCGACGGCCTCCGACGGTGGGGGCAGCGAGACGAAGAAGCTCCGCTACCAGGGCTGGGTGGGGCAGGTGACCCTGCCCGAACTGGCCGAGGACCTGGGCTACTTCGGTGACGTGAAGCTGGAGTGGGTCGGCAACACCATCAGCGGGCCGCAGGACATCCAGTCTGCCGCGACCGGTCAGACCGACTTCGGCGGGGCGTTCAACGGCGCGGTGGTGAAGCTGATCTCGGCGGGGGCCCCGGTGAAGGCGGCGATCAGCTACTACGGCGTCGACGCCGCCTCCTTCAACGGTTACTACGTGCTGGAGGACAGCCCGATCCGGTCCGCCCGGGACCTGGTCGGCAAGAAGGTCGGGATGAACACCCTCGGCGCGCACGTCGAGGCGGTTCTCGACACGTACCTCCAGCGCAACGGGTTCGCCGCAGCCGAGTTGGGCAGGGTCGAGCGCATCGTCGTGCCGCCGGTGAACACCGAGCAGTCCTTGCGGCAGAAGCAGATCGAGGTGGCCTCGCTGGGCGGGGTCCTGCGCGACAAGGCGCTCGCGGCGGGCGGGATCCGTCCGCTGTTCAGCGACTTCGAGCTGCTGGGTGCGTTCAGCGCCGGCACGTACGTGCTGACCAACAAGTTCCTGAAGCAGAACCCGGGAACCGCGAAGGTCTTCGTGACCGGGGTGGCCAAGGCGATCGAGTGGTCGCGGACGACGCCGCGCGAGCAGGTGATCGCCCGCAGTGCGGAGATCATCAGGAAGCGGGGGCGCAACGAGGACACCGCGGCGCTGCAGTACTGGAAGTCCTTCGGGGTGGCCGAGCCCGGCGGCCGGATCACCGACCAGACCTTCCAGCTGTGGATCGACTGGCTGACCGCGCACGGCGACATCAAGGCGGGCCAGGTCAAGGCCGCCGATCTCTATACCAACCAGTTCAACGGCTACCAGGCGGGGGCTGCCTCGCCCGCCGCGAGCAGGAGTTGAGCCCGCGATGACCGCTCACATCAGCTTCCGGCAGGTCACCAAGACCTTCCCCGTCCGGGGCCGGGCGGGCGCCCGTCGGGCGTCCGAGTTCACCGCCCTCGACTCCGTCGACCTGGACGTCGCCGCAGGCGAGTTCGTGGTGGTGGTCGGCCCCAGCGGCTGCGGCAAGTCCACGCTTCTGGACCTGCTCGGCGGCCTGACCG
Source organism: Kitasatospora sp. NPDC057223 (assembly GCF_042669755.1). NCBI lineage: Bacteria > Bacillati > Actinomycetota > Actinomycetes > Kitasatosporales > Streptomycetaceae > Kitasatospora > Kitasatospora sp. NPDC057223. The sequence goes on from NZ_JBHUWW010000220.1 coordinate 3,593, forward strand.
CGCCGACCTCCGGCGAGATCCTGCTGGACGGGCGGCCGGTCACCGGCCCGGGGCTCGACCGCAGCATCGTGTTCCAGCAGTACGCGCTGCTGCCGTGGCGCACGGCGCAGGGCAACATCGAGTTCGGCCTGGAGGCCACCGGGGTCCCGCGTCGCCAACGGGCGGCCAGGGCGCGGGAGTACCTCGACCTGGTGGGCCTCGGCGGCTTCGAGGACCGGCACCCGCACGAGCTGTCCGGCGGGATGAAGCAGCGCGTCGCGATCGCCCGCAGCCTCGCCTACGACCCGGATGTCCTGCTGATGGACGAGCCGTTCGCGGCGCTGGACGCGCAGACCCGCGAGTCGTTGCAGGACGAGCTGCTGCGGATCTGGCAGCGCACCGGCAAGACGGTGGTGTTCATCACCCACGGCATCGAGGAGGCGGTCTACCTCGGCGGCCGGGTGGCGGTGCTCACCTCGCGCCCGGGGCGGGTCAAGGAGGTCGTCCCGATCGACCTGGGGGAGCGGGTGGCGGCCCAGGACCTGCGCTCCAGCCCGGAGTTCGCGCGCTACCGACACCAGATCTGGAGCCTGCTGCACGACGAGGTCAGCCGTGCGCAGCAGTTGGAGAGAGAGGTCAGCCACGCATGAGCACCGACCTGAGCACCGACCTGAGCACCGAGTTGATTACTGACCTGAACGCCGAGTCGGGCACCGATCTGGACCTCGTGACGGCCGTCGCGGACCGGGCGGCCAGGTCGGCGGCGGAGACCCGGCCGAAGCCGCCGCGGGCCACCGCCCCGCGAGCGAAGGCGCCGTCCGTGTGGCGTCGTCTGCCCGGTCTGCTGCTGTCCGGCGCGACGAAGTCGGTGGCGGTCCTGGCGCTGCTGCTGCTGTGGGAACTCGCCCCGCGCTTCGAGCTGGTGGACCGTACCTTCCTGCCGCCGTTCAGCGAGGTGGTGGACGCCTGGTACGGGCTGCTGCAGAACGGCCAGCTGGCCGACAACACCGTGGCGAGCCTGACGCGTTCGCTCAGCGGCTTCGGCCTGGCGGTGGTGATCGGTGTGCCGCTGGGCCTGCTGATCGGCTGGTACCGGCCGGTCGCGAACCTGCTCAGCCCGCTGCTGGAGCTGTTCCGCAACACGGCGGCGCTGGCGCTGCTGCCGGTGTTCGTGCTGATTCTCGGCATCGGGGAGACGTCCAAGATCTCCATCGTGCTGTACGCCTGCCTCTGGCCGATCCTGCTGAACACCATCAGTGCGGTGCGCAGCGTGGATCCGACGCTTATCAGGCTGGCGCGCTCGCTCGACCTGTCCGCGCCGAGGTTGTTCCAGAAGGTGATCCTGCCGGCCTCGGTGCCCGTCATCTTCACGGGTGTGCGGCTCGCCGGTGCGGTGTCGATCCTGGTGCTGGTGGCCGCCGAGATGGTGGGGGCGAAGGCCGGGCTCGGCTATCTGATCAACGCCTCGCAGTTCAACTTCGCGATCCCGCAGATGTACGCGGGCATCGTGACGATCTCCGTCATCGGACTGGTCTTCAACCAGCTGCTGGTCGCACTGGAGCGCCGGTTCACGGCCTGGCGCGCCCCGTTGGACAGGTGAGGGGCGGCATGGGCGGGCAACAGGAGTTCGCGGCCGACGTGCTGGTGGTCGGCGGTGGCCCGGCGGCGACCTGGGCGGCGTTGGACGCGGCCCGCGCGGGTGCGGACGTCGTCCTCGCGGACAAGGGCTACTGCGGCACCAGCGGTTCGACGGCGGCCGGCGGGACGGGCGTCTGGTACGTCGACCCGGAGCCGGCCGGGCGGGAGGCCGCGATGGCGAGCCGGGAGGGGCTGGGCGGCTACCTGGCCGACCGGCGGTGGATGCGGCGGGTCCTCGACCAGACCTACGCCAACATGAACGAGCTTGCGGAGAGCGGGGGTTACCCGTTCCCGACCGGCCCGGACGGGCGGCAGCTGCGGAACGGACTGCAGGGCCCGGAGTACATGCGCCGGATGCGGATCCGGGTGCGGCGGGCGGGCGTCCGGATCCTCGACCACAGCCCGGTGACCGAACTGCTCACCGCCGCGGACGGATCGGTGGCGGGCGCGGCCGGGCACCGCCGGCAGGCCGGGCACCCGTACCTGGTGCGGGCGGGCGCGGTGGTGCTCGCGACCGGCGGCTGCGCGTTCCTCAGCAAGGCGCTGGGCACCGACACCAACACCGGGGACGGCGCGCTGTACGCGGCCGAGGTGGGTGCGGAGCTGTCCGGGATGGAGTTCTCGAACGCGTACGGCATCGCGCCCGAGCACACCTCCGTCACCAAGACGGCGTTCTACTCCTTCGCGAGCTTCAGCACCGAGGACGGTGCGGAGCTGGCGGGTGCGGCGAGCCAGGGCGGCCGCTCGGTGATCGCGCGGCAACTGCTTGCCGGAGGAAGGGTGTTCTGCCGGCTGGACCGGGCGGACGAGGCGGCCCGGCGCGCGATGCGCCTCGCCCAGCCGAACTTCTTCCTGACCTTCGACCGGCTCGGGATCGACCCGTTCACCGACCGCTTCGCCGTGACCCTGCTCGCCGAGGGCACGGTGCGCGGCACCGGCGGCATCCGGATCGCGGGCGACGACTGCCGCACCACCGTCCCCGGTCTGTACGCGGCGGGGGACGCCGCCACCCGCGAGGAGATCTGCGGCGGCTTCACCGGCGGCGGGAGTCACAACGCGGCCTGGGCGATGTCCTCGGGCACCTGGGCGGGCCGGGGCGCCGCGGCCCATGCCCGCGCGCTGGGGCCGGGGGCGCACCGCCGCACCGCGACCCCGGCCGGCGGGGCCGGGCTGCGGCCCACCGGGAGGCCGGGCGGGGACGCCCGCGAGGTGGTCGCCGCCGTGCAGCGGGAGGTGCTGCCGTACGACAAGAACTACCTGCGGCACGGGGAGCGCCTGGCCGAGGCGCTGACCGTGCTCGACGACACCTGGGGCCGGCTGCGGGCCGGGCTGCACGGCACCGGCGCGGACGCCCTCCGGGCCCGGCAGGCCGCCGCGCTGGCCGCGAACGCCCGCTGGATGTACCGCTCGGCGCTGGCCCGGACCGAGTCCCGGGGGATGGCCAGGCGGCTCGACCACCCCGGTGAGGACCCGGCCCAGCACCACCGGATCGCCACCGGCGGCCTGGACGAGGTCTGGACGCGTCCGCTCGCCCGCACACCCGCGGAGGCCGCCGCGTGATCGAACTCGTCTCCGCGGAGCGCTGCATCGCCTGCGACAAGTGCATCAGGGTCTGCCCGACCGACGTGTTCGACCGCGGCACGGACGGCATCCCGCTGATCGCCCGCCAGGACGACTGCCAGACCTGCTTCCAGTGCGAGGCCAACTGCCCGGTCGACGCGCTCTTCGTCGCCCCCTACACCCACCCGCAGCCGCAGAACCCGGCCGTCCGGGACGAGCGGCGGCTCGCCGAGGACGGCCTGCTCGGCAGTTACCGCGAGCAGATCGGCTGGGGCCGGGGCCGTACGCCGGGCGCACTGCGGGCGATCGGTCCGGCTCTCGGGCCGGCTGCCTCCGCCGCCCCCATCACCTCCTGAATCCCGTCCGAACAGCACGCCTGAAGGGAACTCCGATGACCAACACCTTCGAGATCCGCAAGGTCGGCGGCCGGATCGGCGCCGAGATCCTCGGCGTCGACACCGCCGCCGACCTCGACGCCGCGACCGTCGAGAAGCTGAACGCCGCACTGGTGGAGCACAAGGCGCTCTTCTTCCGCGGCCAGCAGCTCGACGACGACGGCCAGACCCGCTTCGCGGCGAACTTCGGCACGCTCACCACCGCCCACCCGACCGTGCCGGCGCTGGACGGCCAGCCGAACGTCCTGGCGGTGGACAGCGAGGACGGCGGCCGGGCCAACCGGTGGCACACCGACGTCACGTTCGTCCGGACGCCGCCCAAGGCGAGCACGCTGCGCAGCCTGATCGTCCCGCCGTACGGCGGCAACACGCTGATCGCCAACAGCCAGACCGCCTACCGGGACCTGCCCGAGCAGCTGCGCGAGTTCGCCGACCGGCTCTGGGCGGTGCACACCAACGACTACGACTACGCGCAGGGCAAGGAACTGGACGAGGCGGACGCCGAGCGGCGCAGGGTCTTCACCGCGCGCAAGTACCGCACCGCCCACCCGGTGGTCCGGGTGCATCCGGAGAGCGGTGAACGCGGCCTGTTCATCGGCGGGTTCGCGCAGTCGGTGATCGGGCTGCCGAGCGCCGAGTCGCACGACCTGCTGCGCAGCCTCCAGGCGTACGTGACCCGGCCGGAGAACGTGGTCCGCTGGCGCTGGGAGCTGGGGGACGTGGTGCTGTTCGACAACCGCGCCACCCAGCACTACGCGCCGGACGACTACGACGACCTGCCGCGGCGGCTGCACCGGGTGACCGTGGCGGGCGACGTCCCGGTGGGTGTCTCGGGTGAGTCGAGCTACCTGATCGAGGGCGACGAGGCGGAGCACTACACCTCGGCCTGAGCATGCGAGAGGGGCCCGGCGGCCGGATCGACTCCGGCCGCCCGGCCCCACACCCCTGCCCCCCCGTCAGGCGGCG
>NZ_JBHUWW010000221.1:0-7961 GCF_042669755.1 Kitasatospora sp. NPDC057223
CCGCGGGCGCGCTCGAATGGGGGAGCCCCGCCGGCCGGCCGGCGGGGCTCCCCCACGAGAGGACCCCCGCAGATGACCCGCGTGATCGCCGGGACGGCCGGCGGCCGCCGCCTGGCCGTGCCGCCCGGCCGGAGCACCCGCCCGACCTCCGACAAGGCCCGCGAGGCCATGTTCTCGACGCTGGAGTCGCTGCGCGGCACCCTGCACGGGGTCCGGATGCTCGACCTGTTCGGCGGCTCGGGCGCCGTCGGCCTGGAGGCGCTGTCCCGGGGCGCCGAGCACGTCCTGCTGGTGGAGGCGGACGGCCCGGCGGCGAAGGTGATCCGGGAGAACGTCCGGATCGTCAACCTGCCCGGCGCCGAGGTGCGAGCGGACCGCGCCGAGCGGGTGATCGCGGGGCGCGCCCCCGAGAGCCCGTACGACGTGGTCTTCCTCGACCCGCCGTACGCCGTCACCGACGAGGAGGTGCGCGAGATGCTGATCACAATGCGCGCGGGGGGCTGGCTCACCGACGACGCACTCGTCACCGTGGAGCGCAGCACCAGGGGCGGTGGGTTCGACTGGCCCGAGGGCTTCGACGTGCTGCGCTCGCGCCGGTACGGGGAGGGCACCCTCTGGTACGGTCGCGCCGCCGCCGAGGCCCGGCAACACTCGTAGTCGGGCCACACCCGCAGCCCCGAACTCCACGAGGGAGCACCCGTCATGCGTCGCGCCGTCTGTCCCGGATCGTTCGACCCGATCACCAACGGCCACCTCGACATCATCGAGCGGGCCTCGAAGCTGTACGACGTGGTGCACGTCGCGGTGCTGATCAACAAGAACAAGCAGGGGCTGTTCACGGTCGAGGAGCGCATCGCGCTGATCGAGGAGACCTGCGCCCGCTACGGCAACATCGAGGTGGAGTCGCACCACGGGCTGCTGGTGGACTTCTGCAAGGAGCGCGGCATCCCCGCGATCATCAAGGGCCTGCGGGCGGTCAGCGACTTCGACTACGAGCTGCAGATGGCGCAGATGAACCACGGCCTGTCCGGCGTCGAGACGCTGTTCGTGCCCACCTCGCCGACGTACAGCTTCCTCTCCTCCAGCCTGGTCAAGGAGGTCGCCTCGTACGGCGGCGACGTCTCCCACCTGCTGCCCGCGACGGTGCACAGCCGACTGGTCGAGCGGATCGCCGAACGGCAGGCGCAGTAGGAGCGAGGAGTCCCTTTTCTGCCGCTTCGTCACCGGCTGTCCCCCTCCCGGGTGGTCGGCCCGGCGCAGGCGTTGTGAGCTCCCCCCGCAGTGGCCGTACAGTCTGTATTCCTGCCCTGCGGTGAGGTGCACCGCGCCGGGCCTGCCTCCGCCGGGACGTCGGCGGCACACGGAAAGACGAAGCCCCGTGGACGTGCAGAACAAGGTCGACCAGATCGTCGCCGCCGTCGAGAGCGCCCGCTCGATGCCGATGTCGGCGTCCTGCGTGGTGAACCGAGCCGAACTGGTCGGTCTGCTCCAGGACCTCCGGTCGGCCCTGCCCGCCGAACTCGCGCACGCGCAGTCGGTGATGGCCGACCACGAGCAGGTGGTGGCGGACGCCGAGGCCGAGGCCGAGCGCATCATCCAGGGCGCGCACGCCGAGCGGGGCTCGCTGATCTCCGACACCGAGGTGGTCCGCCGGGCCCAGGCCGAGGCCGACCGGATCCTCGCCGAGGCCCGTGCCGAGGTGGAGGCCAAGCGGGTCGAGGCCGACGACTACGTGGACAGCAAGCTGGCCAACTTCGAGGTCGTGCTCACCAAGACGCTCGGCGCCGTCGGCCGCGGCCGGACCAAGCTGCGCGGTGACGCGAGCGTCTTCGAGACCGAGTACGAGGGCGAGAGCGACGGCGAGGAGTTCCAGCCGCGGACGAGCCCGAGCCCCGAGGTCGACGAGTACGTCGATGTGAAGCTCGCCACCCTGGAGACCGTCCTCAGCAAGACGCTGCAGGCCGTCGGCAAGGGCCGCGACAAGCTCATCGGCAAGGCCCCGATCGACGACCTGGGCGCCTACCTCGCCGCCGCCGACCAGGCGCAGCAGCTCAAGGACCGGGCCGAGGCGGTCGCCGCCGGGTTCGCCGACGGCTTCTCGGACGGGACCGAGGGCGAGGGCCAGCCCTGGTACCAGGCCGACGTGCCGCAGCAGCAGACCTGGCCCGAGCAGACCCCGGCCGCGGCCGGCTGGCAGGCCCCGGGCGAGGCCCCCTACGCGGCGGCGGCCCAGTACGGCGGCGCCCCCGAGGGCTCCCAGTACGCCGAGGTCTACGGCGGCGGCTTCGACCCGTCGGCCCAGGGCGCCCAGCAGGACCCGTACGGCAACCAGTACAGCTACCAGCAGCCCGGCTACCCCGGCCAGGCGCCGGCCCAGCAGGACGCCTGGGGCAACCCCGTCCAGGACGCCGGCGGCTACCAGCAGCAGGCGCCGGCCTTCCAGGGCCAGAGTTACGACGCCTGGGGCAACCCCGTGCCGGAGAACCCGGGCGGCTACCAGCAGCAGGCGCAGCAGCAGCCGCAGCAGCCCGGCCTGGACGAGACCAGCTTCTTCGACACCAGCATGATCGACATGACCCGGCTGCGGGAGCTCGGCGGGCGCTGACCACGGGGGCCCGCGGCACGAAGTTGGGCCTGACGGGAGTGTCCGGTAGTCTGACCACTCCGGCCTGTTCGCGCCGGGGTGGTTCGGCTGCCCGCGCATCGCAGGATCGCGCAGAGCGGCACGCCGCACAAGCCGTACGAACCACCCGCGCCACGCAGGAATGCATGCCGCCTCAGGAAGTCAGGACACCTTGAACCGCCTCGACCACCGCGACCCCCTCGTGTTCGACACGCACGAGCTCGGACGTCGCCCCGGATCGCTGCGCAAGGTGACCCGCACCCTGGAGGCCCCCGAGGGCCTCGGCATCATCGATGTGATCGGCGTGCCCGAGAAGAGCCAGATCGCCGTGGAGCTCCGTCTGGAGTCCGTGGTCGAGGGCGTGCTCGTCACGGGCACCGCCGAGGCTCGCGTCGAGGGTGAGTGCGTACGCTGCCTGGAGCCCGTCGAGGACGCCATCGACGTCGACTTCCAGGAGCTGTTCTACTACCCGGAGTCCGACGAGAAGGGTCGCGGCCGCTCGGCGGTCGCCACCGACGATCTCGACGAGGACGACGAAGAAGAGACTTACCGCCTGGAGGGCGATTACTTCGACCTCCAGCCGGTGCTGCGTGACGCGGTGGTGCTCGCACTGCCGCTGCAGCCGGTGTGCCAGGAAGACTGCCTGGGCCTGTGCTCCGAATGCGGAGCGCGCCTGAGCGATGACCCGGCACACCACCACGAGGCCGCCGACCCCCGGTGGGCGGCTCTGCAGGGACTCTCCGCCGCCCACGGCGACGAGGGTGACGGAATCAAGACCAGCGACGCCCGCAAGGGTGCCGCCGAGAACCAGGAGAAGTAGCCGTGGCTGTTCCGAAGCGGAAGATGTCGCGCAGCAACACGCGCCACCGCCGGTCCAACTGGAAGGCCGTTGTCCCCGCCCTCGTGGCGTGCGACCGCTGCCACGAGCCGAAGCTGGGTCACATCGCGTGCCCGAGCTGCGGCACGTACAACCGTCGCCAGGTCCTCTCGGTCTGATCGGCGGGGTGCACGGATCGATGTCGGATAGCAACTCATCCCGCAAGCAGGCTTCTGCCAACGGAAGCAAGGGCGGCGGGCCGGCTTCGACCGAATACGACGTCCTGGAAGGGCGCCTCGGGTACACGCTCGAGCGCGCCCTTCTGGTACGTGCCCTGACCCACCGCTCGTACGCGTACGAGAACGGCGGGCTGCCCACCAACGAGCGGCTGGAATTCCTCGGCGACTCGGTGCTGGGCCTGGTGGTGACCGACACCCTCTACCGCGTCCACCCGGACGTCCCCGAGGGCACGCTCGCCAAACTGCGCGCCGCGGTGGTGAACTCCCGCGCGCTCGCCGAGGTCGGCCGGGGCCTCGAACTCGGCACCTTCATCCGCCTCGGCAAGGGCGAGGAGGGCACCGGCGGCCGCGACAAGTCGTCGATCCTCGCCGACACCGTCGAGGCCGTGATCGGCGCCGTCTACCTGGACCAGGGCCTCCCCGCGGCCACCGACTTCATCCACCGCCTGTTCGACCCGCTGATCGAGGAGTCCTCTCAGCTCGGCGCCGGACTGGACTGGAAGACGAGCCTCCAGGAACTCACCGCGGCAGCCGGCATCGGCGTGCCCGAGTACGTCATCGACGAGTCCGGCCCGGACCACGAGAAGACCTTCACCGCCGCCGCCCGGGTGGCCGGCGAGGACTTCGGCAGTGGCGTGGGACGCTCGAAGAAGGAAGCCGAGCAGAAGGCCGCCGAGAGCGCCTGGCGCGCGATCAAGGCCAAGTACGCCGACAGCCTGCCCGCCGACCCGGCCTGAGCCGGCGTACCGGACGCACCCTGGAACAGCCGGAGGCCCGAAGTGCCAGAACTGCCCGAGGTCGAGGTCGTCCGGCGCGGACTGGCCAACTGGGTGGCCGGCCGCACCGTGGCCGACGTCCAGGTGCTGCACCCGCGCGCCGTCCGGCGCCAGCCCGCCGGCCCGGCCGACTTCACCGCCCGCCTCACCGGGACGACGCTCGGCGCGGCCCAGCGGCGCGGCAAGTACCTCTGGGTGCCGCTCGCCGGCCCCGGGCCCGAGGCCGGGGGCTTCTCGCTGATCGGACACCTCGGGATGAGCGGGCAGCTGCTCGTCCAGGACCCGTCCGTCCCCGACGAGACCCACCTGCGGGTCCGGCTGCGCTTCACCGACGGCGGCCGCGAACTGCGCTTCGTCGACCAGCGGACCTTCGGCGGCCTCGCCGTCGAGGAGGCCGAGGACGGTGACCCCGAGGGCACCCCCGTCTCGATCGCGCACATCGCCCGTGATCCGCTCGACCGCCGGTTCGACGACGAGGCCTTCGTCCGCGCCCTGCGCGCCAAGCGCACCACCGTCAAGCGCGCGCTGCTCGACCAGACGCTGATCAGCGGCGTCGGCAACATCTACGCCGACGAGGCGCTCTGGCGCGCGAAGCTGCACTTCGAGCGCCCCACCGCCACCCTCACCCACGCGCAGGGCGCCCTGCTGCTCGCCCACGCCCGCGAGGTGATGAACGCGGCCCTCGCGGTCGGCGGCACCAGCTTCGACAGCCTCTATGTCAACGTCAACGGCGAGAGCGGCTACTTCTCCCGCGACCTGGACGCCTACGGCCGCGAGGGCGAACCCTGCGGCCGCTGCGCCACCCCGATCCGCCGCGCGGCCTGGATGAACCGCTCCAGCTACTTCTGCCCGCGCTGCCAGCGGATCCCGCGCCCGCGCTGAGGCCGGGCCCGCCGCGGTGGCACGCCCGGCTGCGACGCACCCCGCCGCGGCTCAGCGCTTGCTGAGCTCCGGCGCCGCCGGGTCGGTGCTCAGGTCCTGCTCGTCCTGGCCGAAGTAGGCCACCCCGACGGCCGACACCACCGCGAGGACGAAGCCGAACGCGGCCAGCCAGCCGAGGCCGTCCCGCGAGGAGTCGCCCAGCCAGACGACGCCCACCACGCCCGGGACGACCGTCTCGCCGACCACCAGGGCCGCCGTCGCGCCGTTCACCGAACCGATCTGCAGGGCGATGGTGTGCAGGTACATCCCGCCGAGGCCGCCGATCAGGATCGCGTACAGCGCCGGATCGCTCAGCAGCGTGCCGAGCGCGAACGGCTGGACGCCGTCCAGGATCCGCACGCCCACCCCCAGCGCACCGAACCCCAGGCCGGACAGCAGGCCCGCCACGATCGCCCCGCCCGCGCCGAGCCGGCGCACGACCAGGCTGCCGCCGGCGATCAGCACCACCGAGGCGCCGAGCAGCCACCAGTGGACGGCCATCGCCACGTGGTGGCCGCCCTCGGGGCCGGCGGCCACCGCCAGCAGCACCAGAGCGGCGCAGAGCACGGCGATCGACGCCCACTCGGGGCGCTTGAGCCGCAGCCCCAGCAGTCTGATGCTGAGCAGCGCCGTGATCACCAGGTTGGCGCTGATGATCGTCTGCGAGAGGAACAGCGGGAGCAGCCGCGCGGCCAGCGCGCCCAGCCCGAAGCCGACGAAGTCGAGCACCGTGCCCAGGATGAACTCCCAGGTGACGGCGGCCTTCGCGGTGGAGGCGAGGTTCGGGCCGCCGTGCTCGGTCATCCCGGCCCGGTGGCCCCGGGCGGCGGCCTCCTCACGGGCGGACCGGCGGGATCCGAGGGCCTGGAGGACGGAGCCGGTGCCGTAGCAGACCGAGGCTCCGACGGCGGTCACGAGGCCGATGATCACCAAATGCTCCGATCGGGAGGAACGAGTGCGGGGGAGGAGTCCGGCGGGCACCACTATGCCCGGTCGGGGCGGCCGCGAAATCCCCGCCCGGGGCGACTGACGTGCAGCGTACGGCCGGGGTTCCCGGTTCGGCGGACGGGCACGGCCGCAGCGCCGGGATCATCCCCGAGGACGGCCCGCACCCCCGCCGCAGGACGGGGGCGCACCGGTCGCCGCCATGGCGTCCGCGGCCGCCCGGAGCGGTAGCGTCGAAGCATGAGAACCCTTGCTCGACGTTCCCCGGCCGCCGGGCCCGCCGCCCTGCTGGCGGTGCTGCTCGGGCTGCTGCTCCTGCTGGCCCCGGCCGCCTCCGCGGCAGGCGGGCCGGACGCGGCCGCGACGGCCCTCCAGCAGACCCAGGTCTACGTCGACCCGGCCATGCAGGACCGGTTCAGCCAGAGCCAGGCCGACGCCCTCGCGGCGAAGATCAGGTCCGCCGACAAGCCGGTCTTCGTGGCCGTCGTCCCCGCCACCGACGAGTTCGCGGCCGGCACGGTCTTCCAGGACCTGCGGACCGAGGTCGGCATCGTCGGCACCTACGCCGTCTGGCGAGGCGACCAGTTCCAGGCCCGCTCCGACCGGGCCGCGCTGGCGCCGGCCGTCGCCGAGCGGATCGCCGGCGCGGCCTTCCGCTCCCACCCCGGTGACATCAACGGCACCGTCACCGACTTCGTCGACCAGGCCCTGCCACAGGTCAGGGGCCACGGAGTCGCCTCGGACAGCGGCGGGGTGTCGGTCGCGGCGGTCGTCGTGCCGCTCGCCCTGCTGGCGCTGGCCGGCGGCGGCGTGTTCCTGCTGCTGCGCCGGGCCCGCAGGCGCAAGGAGGAGCAGCGCCAGGCCGAACTGGCGCAACTGCGCCGGGTCGTGGACGAGGACATCACCGCCTACGGCGAGGAACTCGACCGGCTCGACTTCAGCCCCGGCGCACCCGGCGCCGACGACGCCCAGCGCACCGACTACGCGCACGCGCTCGACTCGTACGAACAGGCCAAGCGCACGATGGACGCGGCCAAGGGCCCCGAGGACGTCCGGCCGGTCACCGAGGCACTGGAGGACGGCCGGTTCGCGCTGGCCACCCTGTCGGCCCGGCGCGAGAAGCAGCCGCTGCCGGAGCGCCGGCCGCCGTGCTTCTTCGACCCCCGGCACGGCCCGTCCGTCCAGGACACCGACTGGGCGCCCGGCGGCGGCGCCGCCCGGACCGTCCCGGTCTGCGCGGCGGACGCGGCCCGGCTCGCGGCCGGGCAGGACCCGGACATCCGCACCGTGCCGACCGAGTACGGCCCGCAGCCGTACTGGAACGCGGGCCCGGCGTACGGCCCGTGGGCCGGCGGCTACTTCGGCGGGTACGGCGGCGGGCTGCTGCCGGGCCTGCTGGTCGGCACCATGCTCGGCTCGATGATGGGCGGCGGCCAGGCCTGGGCCGCACCCGGCGACGGCGGGGACTACTCCGGCAACGACTACCAGGGCGGCGACTCCTCCGGCGGCGACTTCAACTCCGGTGACTTCGGCGGGTTCGACGGCGGCGGTGGGGGAGACTTCGGCGGCGGCGGGGACTTCGGCGGGGGTTTCTGATCCCTCCCGCTCCCGCGCGGCCCCTCCACGACGACGGTGGAGGT
>NZ_JBHUWW010000222.1:0-7817 GCF_042669755.1 Kitasatospora sp. NPDC057223
ACGGCCGGCCCGGCCCGGTGTCAGGCCGCCGGGCCGGCCTTGCGGCGGCGGGAGACGTACACCGCACCGGCGCCGAGGGCCACGGCCGCGCCGCCCGCGAGGGCGAGCGGGGTGGCGGCGGCCGCGCCGGTGTCGGCGAGGGCCGCCGAGGAGGTGTCCGTGGCCGTGCTGGTGCCGTTGCCGGCGCTGGTGCTGGTGCTGGTGCTGGTCTTCGGTGCGGGCGACGGCGACGGGGTGGCCGTCGGCGTGGCCGTGGCGGACGGCGTGCCGGCGGGCGTGGTGTCGGCGACCGGCACGACGGCCGGGGCCGAGGACGGCGAGGCGGCCGGTGCGGCGGCGGCCGCTGCCCGGGCGTCGGCGAGGGCCTTGTCGGCGGCGTCCCGGGCCGCCAGCGCGGCCGCCGTCGACTGCTGGATGCGGCTGAACCCTTGGACGGCCGAGACCTGCGCGTCGCCGGCGGCCGTGTGAGCCGCGGTGTACTCGGCCTCGGCGACGTGCTTCGCGTCATTGGCCCGCACCGCCCCGTCGCGCGCGGTGTTCAGGGCCTCGGACGCGGCGGCCCGTTCCTCATCGGTGCTGGCGGCGGCGAGCACGGCGGTCGCGTCCTCGACCGCCTTGTCGGCGGCCTTGGCGGCGGCATCGGCGGCCTTGGCGGCGTTCAACGCCTCGTTGGCCCTGGTCCAGAGCGGCTGGGGGGTGTTGAGGTAGTCGGACAGTGCCTTCATGGCGGACTTCTCGATGGCGAGGGCACCCTCGTACGCCTTCTGCGCGTCCGCCGCCGCCTGCTCCAGCCGCGCGAGGTCGGCGGTGCCGTCCGGCTGCGAGCTGGCCGGCGAGGTGCTGTCGGCAAGAGCGGGGCCGGCAGCGAACAGCATGGCGGGTGTCATCACAGCGGCCATGGCGGCGGTGGCGAGCGTGCGGCGGACGTTCATGAAAGGGCCCTCCCCTGGGTTGGACACACCTGGGCCCCACCACCGCGGTCGTGCGCATGCGGCGGAGCCGGGGTGATCATATCCAGGAAAGTTGAACATGTTCAAAGAGATTTGCCGTCAGCGACGGTAGCCCCGCTGCGAGTCGCGCTCCTCGGCGTCCTCGTACGGGAGGAACCAGCCCTCGGGGTGGGTGGCGGCGATCAGGTCCTCGGTGCGGCCTGCGGCGTCGGAGGCGGGGTCGCCGTCCTCGGGACCGTAGACGCCGAACAGCTCGTCGAAGCAGCCGTCCCAGTCGTAGTCGTACAGGTCGGCCGGGAGGTCGCCCATCATGTCGGCGACGGACTCGGGCTGGGCACCGAGCAGGTTGCGGGCGTCCGCGAGGGCCATCCGCAGCGCGATGTCCTCGGCCGGACAGCGCGGGAGCGGCCACTCACCGAGGGCCAGGTCGTCGGCGAGGTCGTCGAAGGCGCGGGCCATCGAGCGGCGCCAGTTGCGGTGCAGGATCCAGGTCCGGACGGGCAGCCGGCCGAACACCGCCCACTCGTGCTCCTCGCCGTCGGTCACCGGTTCACCCTCGTGCTCCTCCAGGTCGTCGTAGGCGGCGTCGGCCAGGCCGAGCAGCTGGGCGTGCAGCAGGCAGGCGGTACGGGGGGTCAGCGTCCAGTCGCCGACTCCGCCACCGCCCTCCTCGTCGCCGTCGAGCGGGAACAGCTCGGCGAAGTCGGGGGCGAAGTCCTCGGTGACGCTGATCTCCAGGGTGCCGCCGAGCGCGTCGACACCGGGCATCGCGGCGACCAGGCGGTCCGGGTGGAGCAGCACGCCCAGCGCGGCGTTCGGGTCCTCGGAGACCTCGCGCAGCAGGTCACGGCGCTGACCGGCCGGATCGACGCCCTCGAAGTCGAGCTCCTCGACAGCCGCCCGGGCGGCCGCTCGCAGCGCCGGCCAGTCGGTGATGCGCAGGCCCAGCACCACCGTCGCCTCGATCTCCTGCGCGCCGGAGTCCTCCGTGGCGCCCTGCCCCTGCGGATGATCGCTTCGCTCGCCCATGCGCCTACGGTACGGCCTTTCCGGCGTCCGATCACCGGTCTGTCCGACCTTCGGGCCCCCGCTTCCTGTGGCGGCGCGCGGCCAGGTGGGGAGGATGGGGGATATGAGCAATCTTGACGAGTACGGCGGCGGGCAGGGTCCGAACGACCAGGTCCTGGTGGTGACCACGAACGAGGTGCCCGGATTCCGGGTCGACCATGTGATCGGCGAGGTCTTCGGCCTGACGGTGCGCAGCCGTCACGTCGGCAGCCAGATCGGCGCCTCGCTGAAGTCGCTGGTGGGCGGTGAGCTGCGCGGTCTGACGAAGACGCTGGTGGCGAGCCGCAACGAGGCGATGGAGCGGCTGGTCGAGCAGACCAAGGCGCGGGGCGGGAACGCGGTGCTGGCCATGAGGTTCGACGTCACGGAGGCTGCGGACGTCGGAACGGAGGTCTGCGCGTACGGCACGGCCGTGGTGATGTCCCCGGCGGTCTGAGCGGTCTGAGCGGTCCGAGCCGCGGGGTGGGGAGGCGGGAACAGGTCCGGCCGGACCGATGTTTCACGGTCGTGACTGTTTACGGTGCAACGAATGTCGACGTCGTGGTGATCGGCGCCGGCCAGGCGGGCCTGTCCGCCGCCTACCACCTGCGCCGACGCGGTTTCGCCCCCGCCGGCCCCTCCGGCGGCCTCTCCGCCGACGGGGCGGCTGGGGGGACGGGTGGGGGCGAGGGCACCTTCGTCGTGCTGGACGCCGACGACGCACCCGGCGGGGCCTGGGCGCACCGCTCGCCTTCCTTGAGGATGGCCACCGTCCACGGCTTCCACGACCTTCCGGACTTCGAGCTTCCGCCGCCGGATCCGGCCGCCCCGGCGCGCGAGGTGGTGCCGGGGTACTTCACGGCGTACGAGGCCCGGCACGCGCTGCCGGTCGTACGCCCGGTGCACGTACGGGAGGTGCGGCCGCAGGCGGACGGGCGGCTGCTGCTGGAGACCGACGCCGGAGCCTGGTCCGCACGGGCGCTGATCAACGCGACGGGCACCTGGACCCGCCCCTTTCTGCCCCACTACCCCGGGCACTTCGCCGGGCGGCAGCTGCACTACGCGGACTACCGGGGCCCGGAGGAGTTCGCCGGGCGCCGTGTGGTGGTGGTCGGCGGGGGCGCCTCGGCGATCCAGGTGCTGTCGGAGGTGGCGGAGGTCGCCGAGACGGTCTGGGTGACCCGGACACCGCCGGTGTACCGGGACGGCCCCTTCAGTCCGGAGGCCGGGCGGGCGGCGGTGGCGATGGTCGAGGAGAGGGTCCGCCAGGGGCTGCCGGTGCGCAGCGTGGTGAGCGTGACCGGACTCGGCCCCTCGGTCGCCTACCGGCGGGCCCGGGACCTGGGGGCACTGCGGCGTCGCCCGATGTTCGACCGGCTGACCGAGCACGGCGTGGCCTGGGGCGACGAGGAGCTGGCGGTGGACGCGATCGTCTGGGCCACCGGCTTCCGCCCGGAGATCGGCCACCTCGCGCCGCTGGGGCTGCGCGACCCGGGCGGCGGCATCCGGATGGACGGCACGCAGGCCGCCGTCGACCCGCGCGTGCACCTGGTCGGGTACGGCCCCTCGGCCAGCACCGTCGGCGCCAACCGGGCCGGCCGGGCGGCCGTGAACGGGATCGTCCGGCTGCTCGGCGACCCGGCGAAGGCGGCCGCGGCGGACCGGGTAGTCCCACCGGCTGCACCGGCAGCGGTACCGGCTCAGGCCTCAGCTCAGGTCTCAGCTCAGGCACCGGCCCGGGTGCCGATGGCGGCTCAGCGGTCGTAGTCGACCGTCACCCGGTCGGTCACCGGCCGGGCCTGGCAGGTCAGCACGTACCCCTCGGCCAGTTCCTTCTCCTCCAGCGCGAAGTTGCGCCGCATCACGACCTCGCCCTCCGTCACCAGTGCCCGGCAGGTGCCGCAGACGCCGCCCTTGCAGGCGAACGGCAGATCGGGGCGGGAGCGCTGGGCGCCGTCCAGGATCGACCGGTCGCGGGGCAGCGCGAGCGTGCTGCCCCGGCCGTCCAGGACCAGGGTCACCTCGCTCAGCCCGCCGTCCGCTGCCGCCTCGGCGCGGTCGGCGCGGTCATCTCGCTCGGCGACCGGCTCGTCCTCGGCGTGGAACAGCTCCTGGTGCACCCGCTCCCCCGGCACCCCGAGGCCGGCCAGCAGCTCCTTGGCGCCCGCCACCATGCCGTACGGGCCGCAGAGCCACCAGTGGTCGACCTTCGGCACGTCCACCAGGGCGCCGAGCAGCGCGCCGACCCGGTCCGGGTCGAGCCGGCCGGTGAGCAGCTCGGCGTCCCTGGTCTCCCGGGAGAGCACGTGCAGCAGCTGGAACCGGCCGAGGTAGCGGTCCTTCAGGTCGGCCAGCTCGTCGGCGAACATCACGGTGTCACTGCGCCGGTTCCCGTAGAGGAGCGTGACCCGGGACGTCCGGTCGGCGGCCAGCACGGAGCCGGCGATCGACAGCATCGGGGTGATCCCGGAGCCGGCCGCCAGCAGGACGTGCTCGCCGGGGATGCCGGTCTCCGGGCTGAAGAACCCGCTCGGCGGCAGCACCTCGACCTCCTCGCCCGGCCCGGCGTCCCGCACCAGCCAGCGCGAGAACAGCCCGCCGGGCACCTCCCGGACGGCGATCCGCAGCGCCCCGCCGGCGGGGGCGCAGATCGAGTACGAGCGGCGCTCGTCGACCCCGTCCACCACCCGGCGCAGGGTCAGCGTCTGACCGGGCCGGAACGCGAACTCCTCGGCGAGGGCCGCGGGCACGTCGAAGGTGACCGCGACGGCGTCCTCGCAGAGCCCCTCCACCAGGGCGATCCGAAGGGGGTGGAAGACCGGACGGCGGACGGTCATTCAGATCTCCTTGATCCGTTCGAAGGGCTCGCGGCAGCCGCGGCAGCGCCACAGCGCCTTGCACGCCGTGGAGCCGAAGCGGGACAGCTCCTCGGTGTCGGCGCTGCCGCACTGCGGGCAGCGGACCTCCGCGCGCCTGGTCGGTCCGAGTCGGAGCAGCGGCGTCCGGGTGGGCCCCACGGGCTCCGGCGGGGCGATTCCGGCCTCCGCGAGCTTGCGGCGCCCCTCCTCGGTGATCCGGTCGGTGGACCAGGGCGGATCCAGCCGCAGCCGGACCCTGACGTCCGGGCAGCCCGCCGCCCGCAGCCGGGCGTCCACGTCGGCCGCCATCTCGGCAACCGCCGGACAGCCGGAGTAGGTCGGCGTCAGCCAGGCCGTCACGCTCACGCCGTCGGTCTCGACCTCCGCCAGCACACCCAGCTCGGCGAGGGTGAGCATCGGCAGCTCCGGGTCGGGGACGGCCGCCGCGATGTCCCACGCGATCACCGCGGTCATGACGCCGGTCCCGGTCCTCGTGCTCGTCGTGCGCGCTGTACTCACCACGTCGCCCCCGGATTCGCCCGGGCGACCACCTGGAACTCCGCCAGCAGCGGGCCGAGCGCCTCGGTGTGCACGCCGTCGCGCCCGGAGCGGCCGCCGACCGCCGCCAGCGGCCGGGACCCGGGCACGGTCAGCCCGGCCTCGGCGAGTACGGCGGTGAGCGCGCGCAGCACCGGCTCGCGCAGGGCCGCCGGGTCGGCGCCGGCCCGCAGCTCGACGGGGTGCGGGGTGAACAGCTCGTCCAGCAGCGGCCAGACCGCGTCCAGCCCCGCCTGCATCCGCTCCGCCGAGTACGGCGTGCCGTCGCCCAGGCGCAGTACCCAGGCGGTGGCGTACTCGCGGTGGTAGGCCAGCTCCTTGACCCCGCGCGCCGCGACGGCCGAGAGCACCGGATCGGGGTGCGCGGCCAGCGCCTCGTACAGGGCGCCGCGGGCGGTGGCGAAGAGCAGCAGCCGGGCGACCGAGTACGCGAAGTCGCCGTTCGGCGCCTCGACCAGGCGGACGTTGCGGAACTCGTGCTCCTCCCGCAGGTAGGCGAGGTCGTCCTCGGTGCGGCCGGTGCCGTCGGCCTGCCCGGCCCGGGTGAGCAGCAGGCGGGCCTGGCCGAGCAGGTCCAGGCCGAGGTTGGCGAGCGCGACCTCCTCCTCCAGCTCGGGCGCCCGGGTGCACCACTCGGTCAGCCGCTGGGCGAGGATCAGCGCGTCGTCACCGAGCATCAGGCAGTACGCGGCCAGGTCCGCGCCGTCCAGACCCGGCGGCACGGCGGTGTCGACGCCGAGCAGCGGGTCGGCGAAGCCCGTCCCGTACGCCCAGCGGGCCTCGCCCTCGGGCCCCGGGCTCGCCTCGGAGAGGGTCAGGTACACGTGGTCGTCCGTCATGCGGTGCGCTCCCGTCAGATGTGCGGGACATCCTCGGGGATGTCGTAGAAGGTCGGGTGGCGGTAGACCTTGTCACCGCTGGGCGCGAAGAACGGGTCCTGCTCGTCGGGGGTGGAGGCGGTGATCGCGTCGGAGCGGACCACCCAGAGGCTGACGCCCTCGTTCCGGCGGGTGTAGAGGTCGCGGGCGGACAGCAGGGCCATCCGGTCGTCGGACGCGTGCAGCGAGCCGACGTGGACGTGGTTCAGCCCCCGCCGGGGGCGCACGAACACCTCGTAGAGCGGCCAGCCGGCCTGGATCCCGTTCATCGTCCGTCCTCCGTCGCTCGCCCGGTCGCCTGCTCCGCCGCCCGTTCCGTGGCCTGTTCCGTCGCCTGTTCCGTCGCCTGCTCTGCGGCGGCGCGTCCGGCCTCGGCCCTGCGCTTCTCCGCGTACGCCGTCGCCGCCTCGCGGACCCAGGCGCCGTCCTCGTGGGCCTGGCGGCGGCGCTCCACCCGCTGGGTGTTGCAGGGGCCGTCGCCCTGGATGACCCGCTTGAGCTCGGACCAGTCGGGCTCGCCGAAGTCCCAGCTCGCGCGTTCCTCGTTCCAGCTCAGCGCGGGGTCGGGGAGGGTGACGCCGAGGTGCTCGGCCTGCGGTACGGACATGTCGACAAAGCGCTGCCGCAGCTCGTCATTGGTGTGGCGCTTGATCCGCCAGGCCATCGAACGGGCGGTGTTCGGCGAGTCGTCGTCCGGCGGGCCGAACATCATCAGCGACGGCCACCACCAGCGGTCCACCGCGTCCTGGACCATCCGGCGCTGCCCGTCGGTGCCGCGCATCATCGTCATCAGCAGCTCGTAGCCCTGCCGCTGGTGGAACGACTCCTCCTTGCAGATCCGCACCATCGCGCGGGCGTACGGCCCGTACGAGCAGCGGCAGAGCGGCACCTGGTTGCAGATGGCGGCGCCGTCCACCAGCCAGCCGATCACGCCGACGTCGGCGAAGGTCAGCGTCGGGTAGTTGAAGATCGAGGAGTACTTCTGCCGGCCGGACACCAGCTTCTCGGTCAGCTCGGCGCGGTCGACGCCCAGCGTCTCGGCGGCGGCGTAGAGGTAGAGGCCGTGACCGGCCTCGTCCTGGGCCTTCGCCAGCAGGATCGCCTTGCGGCGCAGCGACGGCGCCCGGGTCAGCCAGTTGCCCTCCGGCTGCATGCCGATGATCTCGGAGTGCGCGTGCTGGGCGATCTGGCGGATCAGGGTGGCCCGGTACGCGTCGGGCATCCAGTCGCGGGGCTCGATCCGCTGCTCGGCGGCGACCACCTCGTCGAACCGCTCGGCCTGCGCCGGCTCCGCCACTTCTGCTGTCACCACGGCTCTCCTCGCTCTGTCGGGTGTGTGGTCGGTCCGGCCGAACGGCGGCGGCCGACCTCAACCGACTGACCGTTCGGTCGGTTCCATTGTGCGCGGTGCGGCCATGCTCTGACAAGGCTCGGCAGCCGGGGGCTCGCGGGGTCGGCCGACTCCGGACGCCCGGGGCCCGGGGGTGGTCCCGCTGTCCGGCGGCGGCATCGAGCCTCCGGACAGC
>NZ_JBHUWW010000223.1:0-7762 GCF_042669755.1 Kitasatospora sp. NPDC057223
ATACAAGACAGTCACAACCGCACGGTGAATATTATAATAGACAGGCCACTTCCGGTAAAAGCGTCCGGAAATACAAAAAAGCCCCGGAGACCGGGGCTCAATTATTTTCTCTACTTCTGGCTGGGGTACCAGGACTCGAACCTAGACTAAATGAACCAGAATCACTCGTGCTGCCAATTACACCATACCCCAACAAAGCATTCAGCCGATGGGGCGAGCCCATCGGCCTTCCTGCTCTGGTACCCCCGACCGGATTCGAACCGGCGCTACTGCCGTGAGAGGGCAGCGTGCTAGGCCGCTACACAACGGGGGCGTGTACTGCTGGGTGGTGCCGTACTGCGCTGGGGTACCAGGACTCGAACCTAGACTAAATGAACCAGAATCACTCGTGCTGCCAATTACACCATACCCCACCTGAGTTCAACCCCTGCGGGGTCTTGCTCGGCGTTGCGCCTGCGGTCGGTACTGACGAGGTTTCTGGTCCCTCGCCCTTCCCTTCCGGGCGGCGCAGAAAGAACATTACCCGATGCCGGGCGCCGCTCCAAAATCGATAACCGCAGGCAGTGCCCGCAGGCCGCGGGCCCGGTCGTTGACCAGGCCCGCAACCCGCGCGCAGCGGCCTCAGGCCGCCGGGGCCGCCTCCAGGGCGCCGGCCAGCCGGCGCAGCGTCTCGGCGCGGCCGAGCAGCTCCATCGACTCGAAGAGCGGCGGGGAGACCCGCCGGCCGGTGACGGCCACCCGCAGCGGCGTGAAGGCGAACTTGGGCTTGATGCCCAGACCCTCCACCAGCGCCTCGCGCAGCGCCGCCTGGATCGGCTCGGGGGTGAAGTCCCCGAGTGCCTCCAGGGCCTTGATGCTGGCCTCCAGCACCGGGCGGGCGTCCGCGGTGAGCACCTTGGCCGCGTCCTCCGGGTCCAGCGCGAAGTCGGCCGGTGCCACGAACAGGAAGCCCGCCATGTTGACGATCTCGCTGAGGACGACCATCCGCTCCTGGGTCAGCGGCGCCACCTTGGCCAGCAGGTCGAGCTGCCCGGCGGTCGGCTCGGCCGGCAGCAGGCCGGGGGCCTGCAGGTACGGCACCAGCCTGCGGACGAACTCCTCCGGTGCCAGCTCGCGCAGGTGGCGGGCGTTGATCGCCTCGCACTTCTTCAGGTCGAAGCGGGCCGGGTTGGCGTTCACCTTCGAGATGTCGAAGGCGGCCACCAGCTCGTCCATCGAGAAGTGGTCGTCGTCCGCGGAGAGCGACCAGCCCAGCAGGGCCAGGTAGTTGAGCAGCCCCTCGGGGAGGAAGCCGCGCTCGCGGTAGAGGTTCAGCGAGGCCTGCGGGTCACGCTTGGAGAGCTTCTTGTTGCCCTCCCCCATGACGTACGGGAGGTGGCCGAAGCGCGGGGTGCCGCCGTCGCCGACGCCGATCTCGGCGAGGGCCGCGTACAGCGCGACCTGGCGCGGGGTGGAGGACAGCAGGTCCTCGCCGCGCAGCACGTGGGTGATGCCCATCAGGGCGTCGTCCACCGGGTTGACCAGGGTGTAGAGCGGTGCGCCGTTGGCCCGGACGATGCCGTAGTCCGGCACGTTCTCGGGCTCGAAGCTGAGCGTGCCGCGGACCAGGTCGTCGAAGACGATGGTGTTCTCGGGCATCCTGAACCGCAGGATCGGCAGGCGCCCCTCCTGGCGGTACACGGCGACCTGATCGGCCGTCAGATTCCGGCAGTGGCCGTCGTACCCGGACGGCCTCCCGGCGGCGCGGGCCGCCTCGCGGCGGGCGTCCAGCTCCTCGGTGTTGCAGTAGCACTCGTACGCGTGGCCGGCCTCGTGCAGGCGGCGGGCGACGTCCGCGTAGATGTCCATCCGCTGCGACTGGCGGTACGGCTCGTGCGGGCCGCCGACCTCGGGGCCCTCGTCCCAGTCGAAGCCGAGCCAGCGCATGGCGTCGAGCAGCTGGTTGTAGGAGTCCTCGGAGTCGCGGGCCGCGTCGGTGTCCTCGATCCGGAAGACCAGCGTGCCGCCGTGGTGGCGGGCGAAGGCCCAGTTGAAGAGAGCGGTGCGGACCAGGCCGACGTGCGGGTTCCCGGTCGGGGACGGACAGAAGCGGACCCGGACGGCCGGGTCCAGCTCTGCGGATGCGTTAGCCACGCTTGATCACCTTATTGGTGAGAGTGCCGATGCCTTCGATGGAGACGGCGACCTCGTCGCCGACGTTGATGGGGCCGACCCCGGCGGGGGTGCCGGTGAGGATGACGTCGCCCGGGAGCAGGGTCATGGCCTCGGAGATGTGGACGATCAGCTCGGCGATCGAGCGGACCATCAGGGACGTCCGCCCCGTCTGGCGCAGTTCGCCGTTCACGGTGCAGGTGACGGCCAGGTCGGCCGGGTCGAGTTCGGTCTCGATCCACGGGCCGAGCGGGCAGGAGGTGTCGAAGCCCTTGGCGCGCGCCCACTGGCCCTCGCGCTGCTGGACGTCCCGGGCCGTCACGTCGTTGGCGCAGGTGTAGCCGAGGATCACCTCGGGCACCCGGTCGATCGGGACCTCGCGGCACATCCGGCCGATCACGACGGCGAGTTCGGCCTCGTGCTGGACGTCGGAGGAGAACGGCGGGTACGCGATCGCCTCGGTCGGGCCGATCACCGCGGTGGACGGCTTGAAGAACGTCAGCGGGACGTCGGGGACGACGTTGCCCAGCTCGGCGGCGTGCGCCGCGTAGTTGCGCCCGACCGCGACGATCTTGTTGGGCAGCATCGGGGTGAGCAGTCGCACGTCCTGCATGCGGTAGATCTCACCGGTCAGCTGGGGCGGCCCGAAGGGGTGTCCGGCCAGCGCGTGGACGACCAGGGAATCGGGTTGGGAGACGTCACCCTCGACCACGCCGAAGGAAACGCTGCCGGCGGCAGGGCTCCCTTCCCGGACGGAAAACCTGGCAATGCGCACGGCTGGGGTACCCCTCGCTTCGTCGGCCGCCCGGGGCGCGCCCGGGCGCTGGCGGGGCGCTCGGCCCGACGCGGCCCCGCTCGATCGCCTCCCAGGCTATCGCGTGGACCCCGGGGCGCCCGCTATGCCCCGTTAGGACCGGTCCGGCCGGTGCCTTCGGGCACCCCGGACGCGCGGGAGGGCGCCGCGGCCGCAGCCGCGACGCCCTCCGGTGGCCGTCAGCCCTGCGCGGCGACCGGCGCGACCATCAGCACCGTCCGGCGCGGGTTGGCGGTGCTGGACGGGAGTGCGGTGCCGTAGGTGGTGATGTCCTCGGGCTTGCGCGCGCCCGGCAGCTGCGCGAAGTCGGCGACCGAGGCCAGCGTCGTCCGGCGCGGGTTCGCCGTCGAACGGCCTACGAGCGGGGACGTGGTGGCGGAGTTGGCCGGCTGGGACATCGCTTCACACCTTGGGATCGGGAG
The DNA here is from genome assembly GCF_042669755.1 of Kitasatospora sp. NPDC057223. Classification (NCBI taxonomy): domain Bacteria; kingdom Bacillati; phylum Actinomycetota; class Actinomycetes; order Kitasatosporales; family Streptomycetaceae; genus Kitasatospora; species Kitasatospora sp. NPDC057223. The sequence continues at coordinate 3,388 of NZ_JBHUWW010000223.1, forward strand.
GGCCGGTGCGGAGGCATCGACCGCGGACTTCTTGGGCAGGCTGCGGGCAGGCGAATGGGCCCCGCAGGTGACTCAGCCACATTAGGGATCTCTTTCCACAGTCGCCGTGACCAAAGCTACACATTGACCTGTGATTTTGCTCACAAATTGAAGATTAATTCCCCCGGATCGGGCATATCGGCCCAACGCGATATTCCGACATATTGCTCATACCGGGCAAACGGGAAGGCATGTAACTCCTGTTGATCTATGCCCGGCTTGGCATGTATCCGGCGAGTGTCCGAAAAAGGCCGTATTCCGGTCCCAATGCCGCACAGTCCGTGAAGTGCTGCGCGCACTGAGTAGTACCGGGTGACGCTCCACAGCGCCCCTTGTTGGACTTCCCCCGCTGTGCTGGAATGCCACGGACCGTGGGAAAGGACCCGTCCACCCCGGTAGACCCGCTCTCCCGGACCGGCCGGGGTGCGGATGGAAACTCGACACCGTCCAGGCCGCGGCAACGCGGCGGGACGCCCGGTCCAGAGGTTGCGACGCCAGTGCAGGGACGTTTCAAAAGGGGTAGCGGCGCCGCGGGCGACCCCGAGTCGCGAGAGCCCGCAACAACCCCCGACCAGGCAGTGGCCAGCGGTGGTCCGGGCGACCGGGCAGCCGGTGGCCAGGCAGAGCCGGGCAGTGCAGACACCGTCGAGCAGGACGAGCGAACGTCCAAGCGGGCGAAGCTCCGAACCCTGACCCGGCGCCGTGCCACCGGTATGAGCCGGCTCGCGATGCGCAACTGGCGCATCCGGACCCGCCTCATCGCCCTGCTGCTGCTGCCCGTCATCGTGGCCCTGGTGCTCGGTGGCCTGCGTATCCAGACCGCCATGCAGGCCTCCCAGCAGCTCGCCCAGATGGCCAACCTGAGCGACCTGGCGAAGAAGGCCACCAACCTCGCCGACGCCCTGCAGACCGAGCGCGACCGCAGCGCCGGCCCGCTGACGCACGGCGGCGCCGCGGACGACGAGGTCACCGCCTCGCGCAAGAACACCGACGACCTCAGCAAGATCTTCATCGCGTCCGCCGACAAGTTCGAGAACCTGGAACTCGCCGGCGGAAAGGCCCTGCTGCTGCAGGTCCGCAAGGACGTCAACTCGGTCGCCGAGGCGCGCCGCGACGCCTACACGAACGACCAGAACATCCAGGCCACCGTCACGGCCTACGACGTGATCATCAAGGACCTGCTGTCCATCACGCAGGACATCGCGCTCGGCTCCAACAACAGCGAGCTCGTCCGCGCCACCCGCGCCCTGCAGCAGTTCTCGCTGGCGAAGGACATCACCTCGCAGCAGCGCGCGCTGATCAGCGCCGCGCTCGCCAACAAGGCCGGCCCCAACCTCAGCCTCAGCGACGAGTCCTTCGGTATCCGGCTGCGCAACGCGTACGACAACGCGCTCGGCAACTTCAACAGCATCTACACCTCGCACGACCTGGACAGCCTGCGCGGCCAGCTCAGCTACAACTCGATCATCGCCGACGCCGACCGCTACTCGCACTCGGTGCTGCAGCAGAGCGGCATCCGGCAGACCGAGAACATCAGCTACAAGGAGTGGTACGACGCGTCGACCACCAAGATGACGCAGCAGCGCCGCATCGAGAGCCGGCTGATCGAGAACCTCGACGGCAAGTCGCAGGAGCTGCAGGCCGCGGCCGACACCGAGGCGCTCATCACCGGTGCGCTGGTCGCGCTCATGCTGCTCGTCGCGATCGGCGGCGCCTTCGTCATCGCCCGCTCGATGGTGCGCTCGCTGACCCGGCTGCAGACCGCGGCCGAGGACGTCGCCGAACGCCGCCTGCCCGAGCTGGTCAAGACGCTCTCCGAGAGCGACCCGCACGACATCGACATCACCGTCGAACCGGTCGGCGTCGACTCCGCGGACGAGATCGGCCACGTGGCCCACGCGTTCGACATGGTGCACAGCGAGGCCGTCCGCCTCGCCGCCGAGCAGGCACTGCTGCGAGGCAACATCAACGCGATGTTCACCAACCTCTCGCGCCGCAGCCAGGGCCTCATCCAGCGCCAGCTGTCGCTCATCTCCGAGCTGGAGAGCCGCGAGGCGGACCCGGACCAGCTCGCCAGCCTCTTCAAGCTCGACCACCTCGCGACCCGCATGCGCCGCAACGGCGAGAACCTCCTCGTCCTCGCGGGCGAGGACCCGGGCCGCCGTTGGACCAGGCCCGTCCCGCTGGTCGACGTGCTGCGCGCCGCCGCCTCCGAGGTGGAGCAGTACGAGCGCATCGAACTCGCCTCGGTGCCCTCCGCCGAGGTCGCCGGCCGGGTCGTCAACGACCTCGTCCACCTGCTCGCCGAGCTGCTGGAGAACGCCACCTCGTTCTCCAGCCCGCAGACCCGCGTGCGGGTCACCGGCCACGCCCTGCCCGACGGCCGGGTGCTGATCGAGATCCACGACACCGGCATCGGCCTCAGCCCCGACGACCTCGCGGACATCAACGAGCGCCTCGCCAACCCCCCGGTGGTGGACGTCTCGGTGTCCCGCCGGATGGGCCTGTTCGTGGTCGGCCGCCTGTCCCTGCGACACGGCATCCGGATCCAGCTCCGCCCCAGCGACTCCGGCGGCACGACCGCACTGGTCATGCTCCCGGTGGACGTCACCAACTCCGCCGACCGTCGGGGCCCCGGCCGCGCCGGCGGCGCGCCCGGCAAGCAGCCGCGCGGCGTCGGTCCGACCCCGCGCCAGCAGCGCCAGATGCCCGGCGGCCCGGCCGCAGCCCTCCCGCAGGGTCCGGCCGGCGGCGCCCCCGCCGGTCCGGGCGGCGCTCCCGCCGGCCGTCCGCAGCTCGGCCAGGGCGGCCCCGGCGGCCCCGGCAACCGTCCGGGTGCCCCGGCCGGCGGCCTGCCGACCCGGCAGGCCGGCCAGGCGCTGCGCGACAACCCGCAGGGCCCCCAGCAGGGTGCGCCCCAGCAGAACATGTTCGCCCAGCAGGGCGGCGCCGGCCGTCAGGGACCGCCGCAGCAGGGCGGCCCCGGCCGCCCCGGTGCGCCGCTGCCCCGCCGCGGCCAGCAGCCGGAGCAGGGTGCGGCCCCCGGCCGTCGCCCCGGCCAGGAGCGCCCCACGCAGGAGCGCCCCGCACAGGAGCGTCCCGGCCAGGAGCGTCCCCGCCCCGCCGAGCAGCCGCAGCACGGCTGGGCCGACCAGCCCACCCGCGGCGGCCGCCCGGACGGACCGCAGGACGGGCCCGCCCGTCGCCAGCCGCAGCCCGCGGGCCCCGGCCCGGAGGCCGGCCGCAGGCCCGGCCAGGCCCTGCCGCAGCGTCCGCAGCCGCAGGGGGCGCAGTCCCCGCAGGCCGCGCCGGTGCCGGCCGAGTCCGCGGCGGAGACCACCGCGCAGTTCGCCCGTCCGCGTTTCGAGGCCAGTGAGATCGACCCGCGCGACCCGCTCGGCCTCGGACTGGTCGAGCCGGTGCTGCCGAGCGTGCCGGGCCCGGCCCGCCCGGAGCCCGTCCGCCAGGAGCCGGCCCGCCAGGAACAGCCCCGCCAGGAGCAGTTCCGGCCGGAGCCGATGGCGCTGCCGACCGCACCTTCGGGTGCCGCGCAGGAGCGCCCCGGTGCTCCTGCCGGGCAGAGCGACTCCCGGTGGTTCCGCGAGGACGGCCGGGCGGCGCAGGCCGCCGGCGACCAGCAGGCCCGGACCAGGACGTACCAGCCCCAGCGGCCCGGCACCAGCGCACCCGGCTTCGACGGCCGGGCCGAGCAGCCGCAGCCGCAGTCCCAGTCGCCGTACCAGAACCGGCCGCAGCAGGGCCAGCCCCAGCAGGGGCAGCCGCAGCAGGGCCAGCAGCCCGCGCCGGGGCGGCCCCAGGGCCAGCAGCAGGGCCAGCCGGGCCAGCCCGGCGGTCCGGGCGACGCTCCGTGGCGCCCGTCCGCGAACGACGAGCGCTGGCGCCGGGCCGAGCAGGTCCGCGAGCCCTCGACCGGCGGCATCACGCTCTCCGGGCTCCCCCGGCGCACGCCGCAGGCCAACCTGGTCTCCGGTACCGCCGAGCAGGCCCCGCTGACCGGCCCCCAGGTGTCCCGTGCCCCCGAGGAGGTGCGCGGCAGGCTCACCAACCTGCGGCGCGGCATCCAGCAGGGCCGGCGGGCCGGAGCCGAGCAGACGGGCGCCCCGGGCAACCCGGCGGCCCCGGGCCATGGTGCTCAGCAGCCCGGATTCGATAGTTTCGGGTCCCGGACGACGGACGGCAACGAGGCCGGCCGCAACGTGAGCTTCGGCAACGGCGCAGACCACCAGGAGCGTTGAGTTGAGTCAGATGAGCCAGGCCGCACAGAACCTGAACTGGCTGATCACCAATTTCGTGGACAACACCCCCGGGGTGTCCC
>NZ_JBHUWW010000224.1:0-7688 GCF_042669755.1 Kitasatospora sp. NPDC057223
GGGGCGGCCTGCCCGCCCCGCGCGGGTCCGGCCGAGCCCGACCGGTGCTCTCCCGCACCGGTGCGGGGTCAGCGGCGCAGCGTGGTCTCCCGCTCCACGCGCGACAGCTTCTCGGGGTTGCGCACGAAGTACAGCCCGGTGATCAGGCTGCCCTCGGTCCCCACCGCCAGGACGCCCTCGACCTGCCCGCCGATCCGCATGACCAGGGCCGGGCGGCCGTTGATCTGGGCCGGTGCCACCGACGCGGACCCCGCGATCCTGCCCAGTCCCGCCGTCAGCAGAGCGGCGACCCGGTCGGCGCCCACGATCGGCTCCAGCGCTGCCTGGACGATCCCTCCGCCGTCGCTCAGGAACACCACGTCCGGAGCCAGTTGGTCGAGGAGGCCCTGTAGGTCCCCGGTTTCGACCGCTCGCTGGAAGGCCAGCAGCGCCGCGCGGTTCTGGGCCCGGGACACGGCGGCACGCGGCCGCCGCGCGGCGACGTGGTTGCGGGCCCGGTGCGCGATCTGCCGGACCGTCACCGTGTTCCTGTCGACGGCCCCGGCGATCTCGTCGTAGTCCAGGCCGAACACCTCCCGCAGCACGAACACCGCGCGCTCCGTCGGTGTCAGGGTCTCCATCACCAGCAGCATCGCCATCGAGACGCCCTCGGCCAGTTCGACGTCCTCGGCGACGTCCGGCGCGGTCAGCAGCGGCTCGGGAAGCCAGGGGCCGACGTAGGACTCCTTGCTCCGGCGCAGCGAACGCAGCCGCATCAGCGCCTGGCGGGTGGTGACCCGCACCAGGTACGCGCGCGGGTCCCGCACGGAGTCGGAGTCGACCTTCACCCATCGCAGCCAGGTCTCCTGCAGCACGTCCTCGGCGTCGGCGGCCGAGCCGAGCATCTCGTAGGCGACGGTGAACAGCAGGTTCCGGTGGGCGACGAACGAGTCGGTGGCTCGGTGGGCACCCCCGGGCTCCGCCTGCGGCTCGTCGGTGTCCGAGGTCGGTCCACTGTGCTCGCTCATCGCCGGGCTCCATCCGTACGGGGTCCTGATTCCCGTACACGAGATGCCGCTCCCGCGGGTTGCGTGACACCCGCCGGCCGTGACACGGGTCACACATCGGTGCTGTCACGCCGATCGGGCGGCCGGCATCTCCTGGTCGATGTGCAGCAACGACCACCTGCGAGGAGCACGCACGATGACCGCTCGTCTGAACCTGTTCGGCAACCCGGACGCGACCGCCGCCAAGGCCCTCACCCGGTTCGGCGCGGCCAGCCGGACGATTCTCACCGAATCCGCCCTGCCCGCCGCGACCCGGCAGCTGGTGCTGCTGCGGGCCAGCCAGATCAACGGCGACGCCTACGCCACCGACGTGTGGACCAAGAACGCCGCAGCCGCCGGCGAGAGCGCCACCCGCCTCCACCTGGTCGCGGCCTGGCGGGAGTCCACGGTGTTCACCGACGCCGAACGCGCCGCGTTGGAACTCACCGAGCAGGGAACCCGGATCGCCCACGCCGCGGGCGGTGTGGGCGATCCGGCCTGGACGGACGCCGCCGAGCACTACGAGGAGGACCAGTTGCGCGATCTGGTGGTGCTCATCGCCCTGGTCAACGCGACCAACCGGATGAGCGTCATCGTCCGGCAGCCCGGCGGTGCCTACGAGCCCGGCCGGCTCGCCGGAGCGGCCGGCTGACCTCCGGCGCGTCGGCCACCACCGGGCCCGGGGCCCCCGCCCCGGGTGCGGCTCGGGGGCCTGCCGGTGTCCCGGGCCGGTCAGATCCAGGTGGGCAGGTTGCCCTCGGCGTAGCGGGCGCCGAAGCCGCCGGTGGGGAGGATCTCGCGGACGGCGGCGAGGTCGGCGTCGGTGAGGGTGACGTCGGCGGCTCCGACGTTCTCCTCGGTGCGGGCGGCGCTGCGGGTGCCCGGGATGGGGACGATGTTCTCGCCCTGGGCGAGCAGCCAGGCCAGCGCGAGCTGGGCGACGGTGATGCCCTTGCCGGCGGCCAGGGCGCCGAGGCGGTGCACGGCTTCGACGTTCTTCTCGAAGTTGCCGGGCTGCCAGCGCGGGTCGATGTTGCGCATGTCGGTCGGGTCGTACTGGTCGGCGGGCTTCGCGGTGCCGGTGATGAAGCCGCGTCCCAGCGGGGAGTAGGCGACGAACCCGATGCCGAGTTCGTCGAGGGTGGGGAAGAGCTGCTCGGTGTCCCGTTCGAACAGCGAGTACTCGGTCTGCAGGACGGAGACCGGCTGGACGGCGTGGGCGCGGCGGATCGTCCGCGGGCCGGCTTCGCTGAGGCCGAAGTACTGCACCTTGCCCGCGTCGACCAGCTCCTTGACGGCCCCCGCGACGTCCTCGATCGGCACCTGCGGGTCGACGCGGTGCTGGTAGAACACGTCGATCCGGTCCACCCCGAGGTGGCGCAGGCTGTTCTCGGCGACCTTGCGGATGTTCTCCGGACGGCTGTCCAGCCCGAAGCCCTGATCGGTGCGGGCGAAGCCGAACTTGGTGGCGATGACCACCTCGTCGCGGAAGCCCTTGACCGCGGCGCCGACCAGCGCCTCGTTGTTGCCGGTGCCCCAGCCGTAGAGCTCGGCGGTGTCGAAGAAGGTGACACCCAGGTCGTGCGCCCGGTGGATGGCGGCGATGCCGGCCTGTTCGTCGCCGGGGCCGTAGGCCATGGTCAGGCCCATCGCGCCGTAGCCGATGGCGGAGACGGCGAGGCCCTGGGTGCCGAGTGTCCTGCGCTGCATGAGATCTCCCGGTGTCAAACCAAACTGTTTGGTTTGAAGCCTACGTCTGCCACCGGCCGATGCCAAACCAAACGGTTCGGGCGGGTAGCGTGGACGGTATGACGCCCCCCACCCGCGCGGACTCGGCCCGCGAACGCATCGTGGCCGCGGCCAAGGCCGAGTTCTCCCGGCACGGGATCGCCGGCGCCCGCGTGGACCGCATCGCCAGGACCGCCAGAACCAGCAAGGAACGCGTCTACGCCTACTTCGCCTCCAAGGAGGAGCTGTACCGCTTCGTCTCCGCCCAGGAGCTCGCCGTGGTGGCCGAGGCGACCCGCATCGACCCCGCCGACCTGCCCGGGTACGCCGGCCGCATCCACGACTACTTCACCGAGCACCCCGAGCACTCGCGCCTCATGCGCTGGGGACAGCTGGAACTGGGCACCGGCGACCTCCGGCCCGACGACGCCATCCAGCAGTCGGCCGCCCGCAAGATCGGGCAACTGCGCGAAGCCCAGCAGGCGGGCCGGCTGGACGCGGGCTGGGACCCGGTCGACATCCTCGTCCTCGTCAACCAGATCGCCATGGCCTGGGCCGCCCAGCCTGACCTCCTGCCGCCGGACCACGAGGAGCGGGCCGCCTTCCTCGCAGCGCGCCGAGCAGCCATCGTCGCCGCCGTCGGGCGCCTGTTCCCGGCATCCGCGCGAAGCTGACTGCTCCTGGCGCCGAAGCACTGGCCGGACCCCGGTCGAAGGACCCCGAGGGGCCCGTCCCGGTCCTTCCCGCCGGCGCCTGGCAGGCGTTCGTCGACGCCGCTGCGCGCGGGGGGTTCGGCGCCGTCCGACCCGTCGCCCCGGGGCCCCGCCGTCCTTGTGGGCGGCGGGGCCCCGTCGTGTCCGTGCTGGTCCGGGTCTCTGTTTTTTGCTCTCAGTGAGAGCTAAAATCGGGACCATGGACGATCCGGCGCTTCCCGCCGACTTCGAGGGCCTGCTCGTCGGCATCAACCGGCTGGTGCGGCGCCGGCTGCGCCTCGGTGTGCCGGAGCCGCGGCTGCGGGGGGCCCAGGTCGAGTTGCTGCGGCTGGTCGGTGCGCGGCCGGGGTTGCGGGTGTCGGAGGCGGCCGAGGAGCTGCGGCTCGCGGGGAACTCGGTGTCGACGCTCGTCCGGCAGTTGGTGGGGCTGGGCATGCTGACCCGGGTGCCCGATCCGGCCGACGGGCGGGCGGTGCTGCTGCGGGTCACCCCGGCGGCGGCCGCGCGGCTGCGGGCCTGGGAGGAGCGCCGTGCCGCGCTGCTCCGCGAACAGCTCGACCGGCTGCCGGACGAGGACCGTGCGGCCCTGGCGGCGGCCCTGCCGGCGCTGCGCAGGCTGGCCGCCAACCTGCACGAGGAGGAGGCGACGCGATGACCGACCACACCGGTATCGGTACCCCGGACGCGGTGAGCTGTACGGGCCTGGCCTACAGCTTCGGCGGGGCGAGGGCCGTCGACGGGATGGACCTCACGGTGGCGCCGGGCGAGGTGTTCGGCCTGCTCGGGCCGAACGGCGCGGGCAAGACCACCGCGATCAGGGCGATCACCACGCTGCTGCCCGTACCGGCCGGAATGGTCCGGGTCTTCGGCCACGACGTGGCTCGGGAGCGGATGGCGGTCCGGCGGCTGCTCGGGTACGTCCCGCAGCAGCTCTCCGCCGACTCCAACCTCACCGGGCGCGAGAACGTCGAACTGTTCGCCCGGGTCTACGACGTGCCGCGCCGCGAGCGGGCGCCGAGGATCGTGCAGGCCCTGGACGCGGTCGGGCTCGGCGACGCCGCCGACCGGATGGCGGGGACGTACTCCGGCGGTATGGTCCGCCGGTTGGAGCTGGCGCAGGCGCTGGTCAGTGCGCCCCGGCTGCTGATCCTTGACGAGCCGACCATCGGGCTGGACCCGATCGCCCGCACCAGCGTCTGGGACCGCCTGACCGAGGTCCGGGAGGCCACCGGCATGACCGTCCTGGTCACCACCCACTACATGGACGAGGCGGACCAGTACTGCGACCGCCTCGCCCTGATGCACCGGGGCCGGGTCCGCGCACTCGGCACTCCCGACCGGCTCAAGGCCGAACTGGCCGGCCTGCGGGAGGAGTCCGGCGAGCCGGGCGGCCCGGCGCCCACCCTGGAGGACGTCTTCCGGCACTTCGCCGGCAGCGGCCTCACCGACGACCAGGCAGGAGGGGAGTTCCGCGATGTCCGCAACACCCGTCGTACCGCGTCCCGCGTCGGCTGAACCCGGGGGCGGGCCCGGCGCGGGCCTGCTCGGCACGCCCCCGCGCATGCGCTCCGGCTGGCGGGTCTTCCCCGCCCGGGTCGGTGCGATGTGCGTGGTCGAACTCCAGAAGCTGCGCCACGACCGGACGGAGCTGTACACCCGGGCCGTCCAGCCCGCGCTCTGGCTGCTGATCTTCGGCGAGACCTTCACCCGGCTGCGGGTGATCCCGACCGACGGCATCCCGTACCTGGACTACCTGGCCCCGGGGATCATCGCGCAGTCCGCGATGTTCATCGCGATCTTCTACGGGATCATGATCATCTGGGAGCGGGACTCGGGCGTCCTCTCCAAACTCCTGGTCACCCCGACCCCGCACTCCGCCCTGGTGGCGGGCAAGGCCTTCGCGGCCGGCGTGAAGTCGGTGATCCAGGCGGTGGTGGTGATCGTCATCGCCGCGCTGCTCGGCGTCGGGATGACCTGGAACCCGCTGCGGCTGCTGGGCGTGGTCGTCGTGGTGGTGCTCGGGTCGGCGTTCTTCTCCTGCCTCTCGATGTCCATCGCCGGCATCGTGCTGACCCGGGACCGGCTGATGGGCATCGGCCAGGCCATCACCATGCCGCTGTTCTTCGCCTCCAACGCGCTCTACCCGGTGGCCCTGATGCCCGGCTGGCTCCAGGCCGTCAGCCGGGTCAACCCGCTCAGCTACCAGGTCGACGCACTGCGCGGCCTGCTCCTCGGCACCCCGTCCCACCTGTGGCTGGACTTCGGCGTGCTCTGCCTCGCGGCGCTCGCGGGCATCGCCGCGGCGTCGGGGCTGATGGGGCGCCTCGCCCGCTGAGCGGGCGGCCCGCCGTCGGCGTCATCACGCCGGCCGGCGGGCCGGCGTCGTCAGTCCAGGCAGAACTCGTTGCCCTCGGGGTCGGTCATCACGATGAGACCGGCGCTCAGCGGGGGAGTGGGCTCGAAGCGACGTACCCGCGTCGCCCCCAGCGAGACCAGCCGGTCGCACTCGGCCTCCAGGGCCGCCATCCGCTCCCCGCCCTGGAGCCCGGGAGCCGCCCGGACGTCGAGGTGGACGCGGTTCTTGGCGACCTTGTCCTCCGGCACCTGCTGGAAGAACACCCGAGGGCCGTGCCCGTCCGGGTCCTCGATGGCCGAGCGGGTGTTGCGCTGGTCCTCCGGCACGCCGATCCGGGCGAGGAAGTCGTCCCACGCGGCCAGCGGGTCGGCGCCCTCGGGAACGTCCACGCCGGGCGGCCCGGGGTGGACGTAGCCCAGTGCGTCGCGCCAGAAGGACGACAGCGCCCGGGGGTCGTGGGCGTCGAAGGTGATCTGGATGTGACGGCTCATCGGCCTGCTCCGTTCGTGGCGGGGTCCGGGTCGGGGCGGAGATCGCGCGCGGTATGCCGGTTCCGGTTCGGCTCCAGTCGGCTCCAGTCGGCTCCTCCGCCTCCACGGAGCCACCCTGTCACCTCCGGCCGACAGGACCTTCCGTCACACGGCCGTGGACAGGACCGGAGTCGAATCCGGAGTCGAATCCGGCGCCGTACTCGGCCCCCGTGAGTCCTTGCCCGCTGCCGCTGCCGCTGCCGCTGCCGCTGCTGGTGGGGCGGGGGCCGCCCCACCAGCAGGCCCGTCAGTGCAGGGTGCCCGCGTAGCGGCGGGTGAAGCGGGTGCCGGTGGAGGCGGTCAGCACGACGTCGTAACGTCCCTGGTCGAGCGGCCAGTTGACGGTCACCCGACCGCCGGGCGCGACCCAGGCGGTCTGCGCGCTGCCGGCGTAGTCGTTCGGGGTGAGGGTGAAGAGCACCCCGGTCTGCCCGTCGTTGGCCAGCCGGAGATCGACGGTCGCGCCCGCGCCGGGGGCGGCCGTCACCGAGGGCACCGCCACGTCGTCCTGCCCGTCGCGGACGACGGTGCCGGCGAAGCGGCGGACGAAGCCGTCCGGGCCGTGCACGGTGAAGTCGTAGCGCCCGTCGGTGCCGGCGGCGTCCCAGAGGTAGCTGCGGGTGGCTCCCGGGGCGACGGTGAACGGCGTGCCCGCGAACGCGAGGACGATGTTCGGGTAGACGGTGTACGGGAACGCGACCGTGCCGCCGTTGGTCATCGTGCAGGTCACCAGGCCGGTCGACCGGTCGACGGTGGCGTCCGCCCACGGCCGGTAGGGCAGCCGGCGGCGAGGACGGGTGCCCGGTTCGGGGACGGGCATGGACTGCGTGCCGGTGGCGGGGAGCGCTACGGCGGGGAGTTTCGTGGCGGCGTCGGCCTTGGCCATGAGGGCGGTGGTGTCGGGGAGTTGGGGTATGGAGTAGTCGGGGGTGGTGAAGTCGAAGCAGCTGGTGAGGTCGCCGCAGACCTGGCGGCGCCAGGCGGAGATGTTGGGCTCGGCGACGCCGGTGACGACCTCCAGGAAGCGGAGCACCGAAGTGTGGTCGAAGACCTGGGAGTTGACGTAACCGCCGCGCGTCCAGGGGGAGGCGACCCAGAGGGGGACGCGGTTGCCGAGGCCGATGGCCCGGCCCTGGGTGAACTCCTCGGGGGTGCCGGGTTCGGGGGTGGGCGGGATCATGTGGTCGAAGTAGCCGTCGTTCTCGTCGTACATGACGAGGAAGACGGTGTGCTTCCAGGTCTCGGGGTTGGACATGAGGGACTGGAGGGCGGTGTTGACCCAGTGGGCGCCGTAGGCGGGGCCGGCGTTGGGGTGTTCGGAGAAGAGGTAGGGGGC
>NZ_JBHUWW010000225.1:0-7618 GCF_042669755.1 Kitasatospora sp. NPDC057223
GGCCCCCCCCCCCGGGGCCCCCCCCCCCCCCCCCCGGGGGGGGGGGCGGCCCCCCGCGGCCCGTCCTGCCCGGCGGTGCCGGCGGCCGCCGACCGCCGCCCCGAGGAGGGGCGTACAGTCGACGCGGACGGGAAGTAATCGGTTAAGCATGAGGGCAGGGCCCGGATGAAGCGTCTCACCATCAGCGACATCGCAGCCCGGGCCGGAGTGTCCAAGGTGGCGGTCTCGTACGCGCTCAACGACCGGCCGGGCGTCTCGGAGGAGACCCGCGCCGCGATCAAGGCCATCGCGGCGGAGCTCGACTGGCGCCCCAGCCGCGCCGCCCGCTCGCTGAAGGCCGCCAACGCCGACGCGATCGGCCTGGTGGTCTGCCGTCCCACCCACATCCTCGGGCACGAACCGTTCTTCATGCAGCTGATCAGCGGCATCGAGTCCGTCCTCGCCGGACCCTCGCTCGGACTGATGCTCCAAGTGGTGTCCACGCACGAGGAGGAGAGCGCCGTGCACCGGCGCTGGTGGGGCGAGCGCCAGGTGGACGGTGTGCTGATGCTGGACACGCACGTGTCCGACACCCGCACGCCCGTCCTGGAGCGACTGGGGATGCCGACCGTGATCCTCGGGCCGCCGCAGGCCTCGGCCGTCCTGCCGACGGTCTGGTCCGACGACGCGGCCGGCGCCCGCGAGGTGGTGCAGTACCTGGTAGCACTCGGCCACCGCCGGATCGCCCGCGTCGCGGGGCCGGCCGCGTTCGCCCACACGGCGATCCGCGACGAGACCGTCGTCCGGGCCTGCGAGGAGGCCGGTCTCCCCGCGCCGGCCGTCGTCCACGCCGACTACACCGGCGACGAGGGGGCCCGCGCCACCCGCCGCCTGCTGCTCGCGGCCGAACGCCCGACCGCGGTCCTCTACGACAACGACCTGATGGCCGTCGCCGGGCTCGGCGCCGCCCAGGAGCTGAACCTGCACGTCCCGCGCGACCTGTCGATCGTCGCCTGGGACGACTCGGCGCTCACCCGGGTCGTCCGCCCCGCGATCACCGCTCTCACCCGCGACATCCGCGCCTACGGCGCCCGCGCGGCGCAGACCCTGCTCGCCGAGATCGCCGACGGGAGCGGCGCCAGCAGCCGCACCGAGGCGGCCCGCCTCGTACCCCGCGCGAGCACCAGCCCCGTCCCCCGCTGAACGCCCGGGCGGGGCCCGCGGCCGTTCTCGGCTGCGGACCCCGCCCGGAGACCGGGTGGTCGTGACGCGTCAGGCGGCCGTGCTCAGGCCGGTTCCACGCAGAAGAGGGCGGCACGGGCAGCCCCGGCGTCGACCGCGCCGGCCCCGGTGACCCGGATCCGGGTCTGCTCGCCCGCCAGCAGCGTGACCAGGCCCCGGTCGGCGGCGGCCCCGGGGGCGATGCGGTCGGCCTGCAGCAGGAGGTCGCGGAGCAGCGTACGGGCGGTGACCACCACGTGGACGGCGCCCGGGTCACCGGCGACCGGCTCCACGGCCACGTCGAACTCGGGCTGCTGGTAGTCGAACGCCTTGTCCGGCACCGGGAAGTGCACCGCGCGCAGCCCGTCCGCGTCGGCGGCCAGGAACTCCTTCGCCGAACCCTCGACCGGCAGCAGGGCCTGCGGCACCGCGAGGCGGAGCACCGACCGGGGCTCGACGGTGACCGGCAGCTCGGACTCGCCGGCCACCGTGCCGTCGGCGGCGACCCGGCGCAGCGTGAGGACGGTCTGCCAGGGCTCGGCGGCCTGGTTCACCAGCGCGACCTCGGGCGCGCCGGTCACACCGGGCGGCTGGAGGGTCAGCAGCCGGTCCGCGTACAGGCGGCGCAGCTCGTGGTAGAGCGGCTTGAGCCGGCCGTCGCCGTCGATGGCGGCCCAGGAGGAGACCGGCCAGCAGTCGTTGAGCTGCCAGACGACGGTGCCGGCGCAGCGCGGCCAGTGGGAGCGCCAGTGCTCGATGCCGGTGGCGACGGCCCGGGCCTGGACGACCTGGGTGAGGTAGTGCCAGCGGTCGAAGTCGCCGGGGAGGGCGAAGTGCCGCTCGACGCCCCGGTTGAGCTTGCCGTTGCCGTCGTCGGCCTTCTGGTGGTGCAGCATGCCGGACGAGTCGGCGGCGAGCGCCTCGCCGGGCAGGGCGCGCAGCAGGGTGGCGTGGGCGGGGGGCGCCTGCCAGCCGAACTCGGCGACGAAGCGGGGCACGCTGGCGCGGTACTCGGTGTAGTCCTGGCGGTTCCAGACCTCCCAGGAGTGGTGGGTGCCGTGGTCGGTGTCGTTGGGGTGGTGGTCCCAGGAGCCGGACCAGGGGCTGCCGGCCGCGTAGGGGCGGGTGGGGTCGAGTTCGGCGACGATGCGGGGCAGCACGCCGAGGTAGTAGCCCTCGCCCCAGGAGTCGCCGGCCAGCTCCGGCTCCCAGCCCCAGTCGCGGAAGCCCCAGAGGTTCTCGTTGTTGCCGTTCCACAGCACGAGGCTGGCGTGCGGCATCAGGCGGACGACGTTCTCGCGGGCCTCGGCCTCCACCTCGCCGCGCAGCGGCTGCTCCTCGGGGTAGGAGGAGCAGGCGAACAGGAAGTCCTGCCAGACCATCAGGCCGAGTTCGTCGCAGACGTCGTAGAAGGCCTCGTTCTCGTAGATGCCGCCGCCCCAGATCCGGACGAGGTCGATGTTGGCCTCGGCGGCCTGGGTGAGCCGGGTGCGGTAGCGCTCGGGGGTGACGCGGGTGATCAGGGTGTCGTCGGGGATCCAGTTGACGCCCCGGGCGAAGATCCGCACGCCGTTGACGACGAGGGTGAAGCCGGTGCCCTGCTCGTCGGCGGAGCGGTCGAGCTCGACGGTGCGGAAGCCGATCCGCCGGTGCCAGGTGTCGAGCGGGGCGCCTTCGTGCGCGAGGGTGACGTCGAGGTCGTACAGCGGCTGGCCGCCGTAGCCGCGCGGCCACCACAGGCCGGCGTCGGGCACCTCGACGACCAGGACGGCCTCGTCGCCGTCGAAGGCCGTCTCGGCGGTGACCCCGGCGACGGTCGCGCGGACGGTCAGCGGCCGGCCGGCGCCGGTGGCGGTGCGCTCGGCGGTCAGCCGCAGCTCGACGCGGCCGGTGCCGTTCTCGACGGTCACCAGCGGGCGGACCTGTGCGAGGCGGGCGGTGGACCAGTGTTCGAGGCGGGCCGGGCGCCAGATGCCGGCGGTGGGCAGCGTGGGGCCCCAGTCCCAGCCGAAGCTGCTGGCCATCTTGCGGATGTACTGGAACGGCTCGGGGTAGACGTTCGGGCGCGCCCCGGTGATCGCCTGTACCTCGGCGGCCTCCTGGTAGGCGCTGGTGAACCGGACGGCCAGCTCGCCCGCGAGGCCGGTGACGTCGAACCGGTAGCTGCGGTGCATGTTGCGGGTGCGGCCCAGCTCGGTGCCGGCCAGGGTGATCCGGGCCGCGGTGTCGAGGCCGTCGAAGACCAGGTCGGTGCGCTCGTGGGAGCCCGCGGCCGCCTCGATCCGCGTCGTGTAGGTCCAGTCCTGGCGGCCGACCCAGGCCACCTCGTGCTCGTTGGCGCCGACGTACGGGTCGGGAATCAGCCCGGCACTCAGCAGGTCGGCGTGGACGCAGCCCGGGACCTGGACGGGAAGCAGCGCTCCCGCGTGGAACAGGTTCCAGCCCTCGTCGAGCTGGGTGACGTCCTTCATGGTGCGGCTCCTGTCGCTGGCCGGTCTGGGGTGGGCGCGAGCAACCGTAACTCTGCCGGAGCACACCTGTCTATAAACCGGTTACGTTAAGTCCTGCGGCCCGGCTTCGACTCAGAAAACCGCTCTAATCAGCCTCATAACGGACATAACGAGCCACAGGCCGAGCTGACTTGGAACCTTGTTCGGCTCATTCCCTTTACCGGTTCACTTGTATTCGGGCATGCTGCGGGGGTGACAGCTCCCCGTACGGGGGCGGACGGCGCGCACGGCTGCGCGGCCGGCACGAAGCCTCCCGCCGGGCTTCAGGTCAACTCGTGGGCCGGGCAGGCAGGATGGCGGCGCTGAGCCCGGGAGCAGGGCGAAGAGGGCGCCGCAGCGCGCAGGGTCGGCGGCCGGGGTCTTCGGGCCCTTCCGGCGGCCGGGCCGGCGGGTTCGGTCAAGGGCGCCTCACGGGTGCCCGGGTGGCCGGGTGGCCGTGGGCCGGCGTGCGGCCGACGGAGGAGCAGCCCGCGTACGGGCGCGACCGTCGGCCGCCGCCGGGCTCAGGACGGAGCAGCGTGCGCGAGGTGGCGGCGGAAGAACGCGACGGCGTCGGCGGCGACCCGGCGGCGCACCGGCTCGCCCTCCGCTCCGCCGTCCACGAAGAGGTAGTGGCCGACCTCCTCGCCCACGCAGACCGCCTCCGCGCCGGGGATGTACCCGGCGTAGTGGAGGGCGTTCTCGGGCCCCGGGGCGTTCTCGTCGGCGCCACCCCAGTGGATGGAGACCGGACGGGCCACCGCCGCGAGCGACCCCTCGTCGATCAGGGCGCCGATGCCCGGGCAGATCAGGAAGGCGGCCTCGACGTCGGGCACGGAGCAGTCCGCACCGGACTGCTCCACCACGCTCTCCAACTGCTCCGGTGCGTACCGGGCGTTCATGGCCTCCAGCAGATCGGGGAACTCGGGCAGCGGGGGCAGCGGCACCAGCCCCAGGGCGAGGGCGCGGAAGCGCTCGGGGGCGATCCGCGCGCCCACGGTCGCGGCGGCGGTGTAGCCGCCGAGCGAGAACCCGATCGCGCCGACCGGGCCGACCGCACGCTCCTGCCGCAGCTTCTCCAGCAGGAACCCCAGGTCGCGCGGGCGCTCCCAGCTGAAGGCGAAGCCTTCCGGGAGGTAACCGTCCACCCAGTTGTTGCCGTGGTGGTCCACCCCGGCCACCAGGAACCCGGCACCGGCCAGGGCCTCCGCCAGCCACGCCAGGTCGCGGGCGCTGCCCCCGGTCCCGTGCGACAGCAACAGCAGCGGGGGCGGGTCCGCGGCGGCCGGCGTGGACGGCTCCCAGAGGTAGGCCCTGACCGGACGCGGGGCGTCGGCCGCGGACCCGGGCGACCAGCTGCGGCGGTCGGTGTCGCCGAAATCGCGTGTCACGGGATCGATCATGCTCCGTAGCCTAGGGAACGGGGACGCCCGTGGCGGCACGATCACCGGATCCGGGACCAGGCGTCGATTCTCGGTAACTCCGCCGTCCCGCACGGGCTTCGGCCGGCCCGGCCCGGTGCACGGTGGGGCTGTCCGGCCACGGCCGGAGAGGCCGTTGCGGAGCAGCCGGACGGTGCTGGTCAGCCGCCCGGCTTCTGCTGGGACCGGGCCCACTTCCGGTTGAGTTCGGCGAAGTAGCTGTCCTGGTCCCCGGGGGCGGCGCCACGAGCGATGTCGACCAGCCTCCGGCGGTAGTCGGGGGTGTCCAGGCCGATCTGGGCGCCCTTGTCGATCCGGCTGACGACGGAGGCCTTGTCCTGGGTCTCGGCCATGATCCGTACGCCCCGGTCGTCGAAGGTCTTCAGTGCGGGCGGCAGCGGGGTGCCCTTGAGGGTGGAGATGGCCTCTTCGGCCTGGGCGCTGCCGGACTTGGTCAGGAACCAGTCGATCCAGGCGCGTGCCGCCGCCTTGTTCCTGGAGTGGGTGCTGACGGCGTACTTGTAGTCGGGCTGCACGACGGTGCAGAGGTGGCCGTTGCGCAGGGCGGGGAAGGGCAGGTAGCCGATGTCGTCCGGGTTGTGGCCCGCGGCCTCGGCTGCCTTCTCGATCTGCGGGACGGCCCAGGAGCCGAGGAACATCGTGGCGATCCTTCCGCTGCCCAGCAGGGACTTGGAGCTCTCCCAGTCCGTGGTGGTGGGGTCGGCCTCGGTGAGCTTCTCGTGGACGACGCTGTAGAGCAGGCCGTCGATCGTGTGGAGGTCCCTTCCGGCGGCCCACGGGTCGGGGGTGGTGGCCAGGGCGTCCTTGGCGGAGTTCTCGCAGTTCGGGCCGCCGATGTGGTCGGTCCACTGCCGCAGCGGCCAGCCGTCGCGGTAGTTCGTGTAGTACGGGATGGCCTGCGTCTTCTCCTTGACGGCCCTGAGGTCGTCGATGAACTGCTGGGGCGTGGTCGGCCACTCGGTGATGCCGGCCTGGTCCCAGACCGCCTTGTTGTAGACGAAGCCGGTCGCGATGCCGATGTTGGCGAGGCCGTAGACCTGGTTGGCGACGGTGGCGTACTCGGTGAAGTCGAACTTCGGCGACAGGTCGTCGGCGGTGCCCAGCGGTGCGAAGTACGTGGGGTACTGGCTGACCGCCAGGTCGTCGGGGATCAGCAGGACGTCCCCGTAGCTGTCGGTGTTCATCCGGATCCTGGTCTCACCCTCGTAGTCGGTGATCCCCTCGAACTTCACCCTGACGTCCGGGTGCAGCTTCGTGAACCTGTCCGCGTACTTCTTCAGCGTGCCGTCCGCGACCTGGTCGGTGCGGTTGGTCAGCACCGTGATCTCGCCCGCGATCCTGCTGTCCCCGCCGTCCACGGGCGGGGCCCCGCCACCGCAGGCCGTGAGCAGCATCGTGGTCGCGGCCGCGACGGCCACCCATCCTCTGCGCATGTTCGCTCATCCTTCGCGCTGGTCGTTCGGGAGCTCCGGAAGCGCCCGCCCGTGGAGCCGGACAGGCGCTGGAGGGGCACCGGGGTGCGGTACCGGGGGCCGGGCCGGCACCGCGTGCGGCGGGCCCGGCGGGCGGTGGGGTCAGATCGCGGGGACGGACACCCAGTAGCGGGTGTCGTTGCCGAGGTTGGCCGCGTCCGAGTCGATCCGGGCCTTGATCCAGTAGATGGCGGTCCGGTAGTCGGCGATGTCGGCCGTGTCGGGGTTGCCCAGGCCGGAGGAGCCGTTGCGGTGGCCGGCGAACCAGGTGGTGATGCCGTAGTGGCTCTGGCTCTGGTGCAGGCAGGAGATGTCCTGGCCGAGGTTGCTGTTGAGGACGGCGCCGTTGTTGTACTGGCCGGCCGACTGGCCCGAGAACTGCGCGCAGGCGGAGTGGAGCATCAGCCAGTTCTGCTTGAAGATGCCGAAGTTGGCCGCGTCCCCGGACTTGTTGTCGCCGTACGCGTAGGTGCCGGTCATCGTGTCGGTCTCCAGCATCGCCACCGCGAGGTCGAGGCTGTTGCCGCCGGCGGCCCGCACCTGGCTCTTGCGGCTCCCTAGGCCACCGACCGAGTAGGAGCCGCAGGCCATCCCGGACGGACAGGCCGCGCTGCTGCCGCTGCCGCCCGCCCCGGTGTCGGCCGAGGAGCCGTGCACGACGCAGGACCTCCCGTTCTCCCAGCCCCAGCCGTCCCCGTCCGGGTCACTGGCACTGCCGTTCACGCAGTACGGGTAGCCGTTCGGCGCGGTCGTGCCGCCGGTGGTGGTCCGTACGACGCAGGACCTGCCGTCCTCCCAGCCCCAGCCGTCCCCGTCCGGGTCGCCGGCACTGCCGTTCGCGCAGTACGGGTAGCCGTTGGGCGCGGTCTCGGCGGCCGCGGCCGGCGCGAGCGCCAGGGCGACCGAGGTGAGCATGCCGAACACGGTGCTGAGCGTGACGAGAGTGCGCTTCATCGCGGTCTCCAGACGTCCGAGAAGTACGGGGGAGGCTCCGGGCCGCGGCACGGGGGGCGGC
>NZ_JBHUWW010000226.1:0-1862 GCF_042669755.1 Kitasatospora sp. NPDC057223
CCGCGGCCCGGTGCGGCCTGCGCCGGATGCCCGGCCGCCGGCGGCGGCGCGGCGACGGGGGCGGCGGCGCGCGCCTGGCCGGCCCGTCCGCCGCCGGTCAGCGCCGACCCGCGCGCGGCCAGCTCGCTCAGCCGCTCGTGCAGCGCGGCGGCGCCCGGCCGCTCGGTGGACTCCTTCGCCAGGCAGGCCCGGACCAGCGGCGCCAACTGCGGCGGCACGCCCGAGAGGTCCGGCTCCTCGTGCACCACGCGGTACAGCATCACCTCGGAGGACGCGCCGGAGCCGAAGGGCGAGTCCCCGGTGAGGGCGTACGCGAGCGTGGCGCCGAAGGCGAACACGTCGGTGGCGGGTGTCACGGCCGCCCCCCGGACCTGCTCGGGCGCGAGGAATCCGGGCGAGCCGACCGCCGTGCCGACGTGGGTGAGCGTGCTGGCGCCGCGCGACCACGCGATGCCGAAGTCGATGATGCGCGGGCCCTTGGGGGAGAGCAGGATGTTGGACGGCTTGAGGTCCCGGTGCACCACGCCGGCCTCGTGCACCTTGACCAGGCCGTCCGCCAGCGCGGCGCCGATCCTGGCCACCTCCGGCCAGCCGAGCGCGCCCTCGTCGCCGACCCGCTTGTACAGGGAGGGCCCCGGGACGTACGCGGTCGCCAGCCACGGCCGCTCGGTCTCGATGTCCGAGCCCATCACCCGGGCCGTACAGCCGCCCCGGATCCGGGAGGCCGCCGCGATCTCGCGGGCGAAGCGGGTCCGGAACTCCGGGTCCTCCGCCAGCTCGGCGCGGATCAGCTTGAGCGCGACCCGCTGCCCCCGGCGGTCGGAGCCCAGGTAGACCACGCCCATGCCGCCGGCCCCCAGCCGCCGGTGCAGGCGGTACGGTCCGACGATGCGGGGGTCCTCACGCCTCAGCCGCATCATCGCCATCTTCGTTCCCGTCAGCCCGTGGGTGAGACCCCGTCGGTTGGGGCATCGTCAGATCCTGTCCGGCACAGCTTACGGACTGCCCGCTGCGGTGTGCTGATACGCAACACCTCGGCGGCCCGTGGGATTGTCCGATCTTCCCCTGGAAGGCCCCGTGACCAGGCGAGGAACGCGCTCCCTCGGGGTCGCTCTCAGGGTTCCCTCGGGGGTGCGATCACGCCCGTCTCCCCCTCCGGTAGTAGTACCCGGGGCCCGGCGTCATCCTCCGGGATGCCCGCGGAACGGTACGAGGGCATGACGCGCCCCCACCGCCCCCGGCCGTAGCGTTGTGGTCAGCGGTGGACGAGGAGCTCGTCCCCCGAGGTAAGCCGTCCACCGCGCCATTTTTCCCAGCACCACGAGCGTCCACGCAGCACCGCGACCGCACGCGGCACCAGGTCAGCAGAAGCCGGAACGGGCAGGAGCAAGGTCATGGCAACACAGGTCACCGGCCCCACCCGCAGCCGGCCGTTGACGGCCGCGCACGCGGCCGGCAAGCGCCCGGCCGGCCCGACCCGGCACCCCGCCGTGGCGCTGGCGATGGCACTGCCCTGCGCGGTGCTGCTGGTGATGCTCTTCGGCGGCTGGGAACAGGTGGCCTCCCAGGCCCGGGCGGTCGCCGACCTGATCGGGCACTGATCCCCTGGGGACGGGGAGACAGTGCCGGCCGAGGCCCCGCGCCCGCAGTGACACGCGGACGGGCGAGAGCGGTGCGTGAAGCACCTCGGCAGGCGGGAGTCGCCGTGTACGGAACGCCGGTGAGGGCGTCCGTGCACGGCGCTCCTGTATGCCCGCGACCCGGCCCGCGACTCTGCGCGTAACTCTGGCCGTAACTCTGCACGCAACGACGAAGGCCGTGATCCTCACGGATCACGGCCTTCGGCTGAACTGTGCGCGATC
>NZ_JBHUWW010000226.1:1958-7557 GCF_042669755.1 Kitasatospora sp. NPDC057223
GATACTGGGATTGAACCAGTGACCCCTACCGTGTCAAGGTAGTGCTCTCCCGCTGAGCTAATCGCGCCTGGTGAGGCGTTGGTGCAACGACCCCCGAGGGGATCGAGTGCGCGATACTGGGATTGAACCAGTGACCCCTACCGTGTCAAGGTAGTGCTCTCCCGCTGAGCTAATCGCGCCTGGTGAGGCGTTGGTGCAACGACCCCCGAAGGGTTCGAGTGCGCGATACTGGGATTGAACCAGTGACCCCTACCGTGTCAAGGTAGTGCTCTCCCGCTGAGCTAATCGCGCGGGAAGGGCTCCCGGCGAACCAGGGGCACCTCTTGGAGGTGGAGACGGGATTTGAACCCGTGTAGACGGCTTTGCAGGCCGTTGCCTCGCCTCTCGGCCACTCCACCAGGCAACACACACGAAGGACGATCTTACACTGTCCTTCATCGAGCGGACGACGAGATTCGAACTCGCGACCCTCACCTTGGCAAGGTGATGCTCTACCAACTGAGCCACGTCCGCCTGTCTCCCGGGGGGCTTCACCGGTTTTCCCGGCTGCGCTCCCTGGCGACGTGTTGAACTCTAGCGGATTCCCGGGCCAGCTAAAAATCCGTTCCCGCAGCGTGCCGCGGGGATCCCCGCAGGTGGTGCTCCGTCAGCCTGCCCGGGTCCCCGACCGACCTACACTTCAGGCACCGCAGACCAGCCCGTCCACCGCGCCCACCCCCGCGCGGCACAGCACCGAATCCGCGCAGGAGTACCGTGTCCGGCCCAGCCCGCCCCGCCAGCCCGCTCGCCCGTTTCGGCGGCCGCGTCGCCACCGGACTGCGCGACGTCACCTCGGACCCGGCCGCTCTCGACTCCGCCGGCTTCTGGGCCGTCGCGTACGACTTCGAGGGACGCCTCACCTGCGCCCGCTTCGACGACGTCCGCCCGGCCCCCGCGCCCCCGGGCACCGCCGGCTGGCTCGGCCCGCACCCCGGCAGCTGGCACAGTTCGCTCGACCGGACCGCCTACACCGCCGGGGTCCGCCGGATCCGCGAGCACATCGCGGCCGGCCAGGTGTACCAGGCCAACCTCTGCAGAGTCCTCGGCGCACCACTGCCCGACCCCGCCCGCAGCGACATCGACGCCCTCACCGGCCTGCTCGCCCGCGGCAACCCGGCGCCGTACGCCGGCACCCTGCGACTGCCCGCGCACGGCGTGGAGATCGCCACCGCCTCGCCCGAGCTCTACCTGCGCCGCGACGGGCGGACGGTCTCCTCCGGTCCGATCAAGGGCACCGGGCGCACCGAGGACGATCTGCTGGAGAAGGACCACGCGGAGAACGTGATGATCGTCGACCTGGTCCGCAACGACCTCGGGCGGGTGTGCGAGACCGGCTCCGTCACCGTGCCCGACCTGTGCGCGGTCGAGAAGCACCCCGGCCTCGTCCACCTGGTCTCCACCGTCCGGGGCACCCTGCGCGAGGAGGCGGGCTGGCCCGAGCTGTTCGGCGCGACCTTCCCGCCCGGCTCCGTCACCGGCGCCCCCAAGTCCAGTGCCCTGCGGATCATCGACAGTCTGGAGACCGCTCCGCGCGGCCCCTACTGCGGCGCCGTCGGCTGGGTCGACGCCGACCGCGGCGAAGCCGAACTCGCCGTCGGCATCCGGACGTTCTGGATCGACCGGAGCGACGCCGCCCACCCCGAGCTGCGCTTCGGCACCGGCGCCGGCATCACCTGGGAGTCCGATCCGGAACGGGAGTGGGCGGAGACCGAACTCAAGGCCGCCCGACTGGTCGCGATAGCGTCTGCCGGAGCCACACCCAGCGCCACGCCCACAGCCACCCCCGACGGCACCCCGTAGCCCCGCACCCGAGGAGCACCGCCCCGATGCAGCGCCCGACGCACGACGACAGCACGATCTGGGTCAACGGCGCCCTGGTCGCCACCGGCGACGCCAGCGTCTCCGTGCTGGACCACGGACTCACCGTCGGCGACGGCGTCTTCGAGACCATGAAGGCCGCCGACGGCCGGGCCTTCGCCCTCACCCGCCACCTGGAGCGCCTCACCCGCTCCGCCCGCGGCCTCGGCCTGCCCGACCCCGACCACGACCTCGTCCGCGACGCCTGCGAGCAGGTCCTGCGGGCCAACCCGATGCCGCTCGGCCGCCTGCGCGTCACCTACACCGGCGGCACCTCCCCGCTCGGCTCCGAGCGCGGCGACGCCGGCACCTCCCTCGTGGTGGCGCTCGGCAGCAGCACCCGCCGCGCCGACACCACCGCCGTGATCACCGTGCCCTGGCGCCGCAACGAGCACAGCGCCGTGGCCGGCCTCAAGACCACCTCCTACGCCGAGAACGTGGTCGCGCTCGCCGCCGCGCACCGCGAGGGCGCCACCGAGGCACTGCTCGCCAACACCGCCGGGCAGCTCTGCGAGGGCACCGGCTCCAACGTCTTCGTCGTCCTCGGCGGCCGCCTGATCACCCCGACGCTCGCCTCCGGCTGCCTGGCCGGCATCACCCGCCAACTCGTCGTCGACTGGTGCGACGCCGAGGAGGCCGACCTCCCGCAGTCCGTCCTGCGGGAGGCCGACGAGATCTTCCTGACCTCCACGCTCCGCGACGTCCAGGCCGTGACCCGGGTCGACGACCGCGAACTCGCCGGCCCCGGCCCGGTCACCACCAAGGCCATGACCCTCTTCGCGGAGCTGAGCGGCAACGACCTCGACCCCTGACCGGCGCTCCCGGCCGGCGTTCCCGGTACGGATACAACCGCGGGGAGCGGGGAAGAGAGCCCTCCATGACCACCACGCTGCGCCCCGAGAGCCCCGAATCCCCGGCGCCGGGCGGCGCCCGCACCCGGCGCTGGCAGATCTGTGCCAACGGCCGGCCGGTCGGCGCCCTGCGCACCACCGCGACCCCGCAGGGCGACCAGTGCTGGGGCCGGATCTCCGAACTGGAGGTCTGGGAGGGGCGCGGGCGCGGACGGGCCACCGTCGGCGCCCTGGCTGCCGAGGAGGTGCTGCGCAGCTGGGGCTGCACCCGGATCGACGCCGACATCCCCGAGACGGCGACCGCCGCCGCCCGGCTGGCCGAGGCCCTCGGCTACCGGGAGCGGATGCGCAACATGGCCAAGCGGCTGGACGCGGGGAGCCCGGCCCCGGGGCTGCCGCCCGGCGTCACGGCCCGCCCGATCGACGCCGGGGCGTACCCGGCCTGGCTGGAGGGGGCGAAGGCCGGGTACCTGCACGACCTGCGCGCCTCCGGGCTCACCGAGGAGCAGGCCCGGGCGAAGTCCGACGCCGACCACCTGCACCTGCTGCCGCAGGGCGCCGCCACCCCCGGCATCGTGCTGCGCCGGCTGTACGGGGCGGGCACCGCGCCCGTCGGCAGCCTCTGGCTGGCGCTGCACCAGCGCGACCTCCCCGACGGCCGGCCGCTGGCCTGGGTGATGACCGTCGAGGTGGCCGAGGACCGGCGCGGCCGTGGCCACGGACGGGACCTGATGCTGCTCGCCGAGCGCGAGTGCCTGGCCGCCGGGGTGCACGACATCGGCCTGAACGTCTTCAGCAGCAACCGGGTGGCGATCGGGCTCTACACCTCGCTGGGTTACCTGGTCACCAATCGCGTCCTCGGCAAGCCGCTGCAGTGACGGCCCGGGGGCCCGCGCAGCGGTGACGGAGCGCCGTGCCGGCCGTCAGGAGGCCTTCTTCTCCTCCAGGACGGCGACGATCTCGGCCCGCAGGCCGTCCTGGCTCTGCCCGCCGTCCAGCCGTCGTCCGGCGATCACGTAGGTCGGGGTGCCGGTGATGCCGATCGCCTTGCCCTCGGCCTGGTCGGCGTCCACGATCAGGGTGTGCCGGCCGTCGATCAGGGCCAGCTCGACCTCGTCGGCGTCCAGGCCGCTCTCGCGGGCCACCTCCACCAGCAGGGCCTCCCCGCGGGAGCCCAGCTCGTCGACCCTCGCCAGCAGGGCTTCGACGTACGGCCAGCCCAGGCCCTGGGCGAAGGCCTCCTCGGCGGCCTGTGCGGCGGCGTACGCGTGCTTGTGCTTCTCCAGCGGGAAGTGCCGCAGCTCGACCGTCAGCGCGTCCCCGTACTGGGCGCGCAGGGCGCGGACGTCGTCCAGGGCGGTGCGGCAGTCCGGACACTGGAGTTCGCACCAGAACTCGAGCCGGGGGAGGGAACCATCGATCATGCCCCCAGTGTTCCACTAGTGAGCGTTCCCCCGAGCCGCTCCGCAGGGCTCCCGGGGAGCGGAGCGACGCGGACGGGAGGCCTGATGTCGAGCAGCGGGATGTCGAGGACCGGCGGGCACGGGCGGGAGCGGGCGTGCTGACCGGGGCGGTGGCCTTCGCGCTGACCGCGGCCGGGATCGCGGTGGCCGGCCTGCGGGCGTACCGGCGGCGAGCGCTGTCGGCGGTCCGGTGGTTCGCGGTGGCGCTGCTGCCGGCCGGGCTCTACCTGACCGGGCTGTTCCCGGTGGCCAGGACGATCGGCAGCGAGATCGCCGACTGGGCGTCGAGGCTGGTGTTCGACCCCCGGGTGTGGGCGGGCATCGTGCTGCTCGCGGTCTCCGCCGCGCTGCTGCTGGGCACCCGCTGGGCGGCCCGCCGGCAGCTCGGCGACGCTCCGCCGGGGCCTGCTGCCGCCACGGGTACCCCGGCCCGCCCGGCGGTCGCCGACCGCGCCGCGCAGCCGGCGCCGAAGGCCCGGCCCGCCGCCAAGGCCGACGACGGCCTCGGAGACTTCTCCGACATCGAGGAGATCCTGCGCAAGCGCGGCATCTGACCAGCGGGCTGCGGGCTGCGGGCTGCGGTCTGCACCGCGCAGCCGGCCGCCCGGCCGCCCGACGGCCCGCCCGTCAGGCGGTCGGCACCGTTTCGGCGGAGCGCTGTCGCGCCCGGTACGCGGCGACGTGCAGGCGGTTGCCGCAGGTACGGCTGTCGCAGTAGCGGCGCGAGCGGTTGCGGGAGAGGTCGACGAAGACGCGTGCGCAGTCCGGTGCCTCGCAGTTGCGCAGCCGCTCCCGCTCGCCGGCCATCACGATGAAGGCCAGGGCCATGCCGAGCTCGGCCGCCAGGTGGTCGCCCAGGGCCGCGTGCGGGGCGAAGTAGTGGATGTGCCAGCCGTGGTGGTCGTGGTTGGTCAGCCGCGGAGTGGTGCCGGCGGCGGCGACCACCGCGTTGACCAGTTCGGCCGCCTCCTCGGTGGAGCCGGCCGAGAACACCTCGCGCAGCCGGCTGCGCAGGTTCTGCACGACGCGCAGGTCGGCGGGAGTGAGCGAGTCGATCTCGCTGATCTCCTGGCGCACCACGAAGGTGTCGAGCGCGGCGACGTCCGGCAGGAGCTCGCTGCCGCAGGCGTCGGGCGAGGTGTTGAGGAGCTCGACCAGAATGCTCAGTGCGCACTCGGTGTCATGGGTGATCAGCACGTGGGGGCTCCTCGCGCGGCGGGGGCCGTCGGCTCCCCGCGTCAACAGTCACCGCAGACCTTACCGGGCTGCGGCGCCGATGGGGCGAGCTCCCGCGAGCGGGCCGGTGCGCGGGTTCCTGCCGGGGCCGGCGCGAGGCCCGGGCCGCCGGGCAGAGGGGCCGGTCACCCGCGATCGGGTGACTGGCCCCTC
>NZ_JBHUWW010000227.1:0-7545 GCF_042669755.1 Kitasatospora sp. NPDC057223
GATCCGGGGTCACCCCGGATCCGGGCCGGCCCCGGTGCCGCCGCGGGTGAACCACGCGGCCGGGCAAGGGGGTTCGAGGCAGGCGCGCGTCGGACTTCGACCGGGTACCCGTGCCGTGGAGCGGCCCGGGGCGTGCCCTAGGCTTGCGCGCGCGGTGATCACGGCGTGACTGCCGCGTCCGGACGTTCGGGTACCGATACACAGGGGACGACGATGCGCAGAGGATCAACTCGGTTCGGGGCCTTCGGGGCGGTGCTCGCCGCGGTGGTGACGCTGCTCGGCGTTGCGGGTTCGCCCGCTCAGGCCGCCACCGGCCGGCCGTTCGTCAACCACGCGAGCGGGAAGTGCCTGGAGATCGCGGACTGGCGTACCGACGTCGGTGCCCCGGCCCGCCAGTGGGACTGCACCGGCGGCGCCAACCAGCAGTGGCAGTACATGCAGGTCGGTCCGGGGATCCCGGCCGACACCCACCGGGCCGACTACCTCCTCAACCTGAACAGTTCCCTGCTGCTGGAGATCGCCGACTGGCGTACCGACAACGGAGCCCCGGCCCGGCAGTGGATCTATGGTGGCAGCAGGCAGGCGAACATGGAGTGGAGCTACTGCTCGAACTGGCCCGGTTGCATGACCGACTGAAACAGGTGCCGCCGCCCGGCCGGCGCTCCTCGGCGGTGACGCCGACGACCAGGACGCGCCGCACCGGCGCGGGAAGTGCAGGGGACGTACGTGGCGGAGATCGGTGGCCGGGCGGCGCAGCTCAGGAGCAGCGGGCTGCGGCACGGCTGGACGACGGGTGCCTGTGCGACGGCGGCCACCAAGGCCGCGTACACCGCGCTGCTCACCGGCGCCTTCCCCGACCCGGTGACGATCACCCTGCCCAAGGGGCAGCAGCCCGCCTTCGCCCTGGCCGTCGAGGAGCTGGCGCCCGGCCGGGCGATGGCCGGCGTGGTCAAGGACGCCGGCGACGACCCGGACGTCACGCACGGAGCGCTGATCCGCTCGACCGTACGGCCCGGGGCGCCGGGCACCGGCGTGGTGTTCCGGGCCGGGCCCGGGGTGGGCACGGTCACCAAGGCCGGTCTGCCGCTGGCGGTGGGCGAGCCGGCGGTCAACCCGGTGCCCCGGCAGATGATGCGGGACGCCGTCGCCGAGGTCGCGGCCGCGCACGGCGGCGCCGGGGACGTGGTGGTCGAACTCTCGGTGGACCACGGTGAGGAGATCGCCCGCTCGACCTGGAACCCGCGCCTGGGCATCCTCGGCGGCCTCTCGATCCTCGGCACCACCGGCATCGTCGTCCCGTACTCCTGCTCCGCCTGGATCGACAGCATCCGGCGCGGGGTGGACGTGGCCCGGGCGGCCGGGCGCGAGCACGTCGCCGGCTGCACGGGCTCGACCTCCGAGAAGGTCGCCGTCGCCGTGCACGGGCTGCCCGAGGACGCCCTGCTCGACATGGGTGACTTCGCGGGTGCGGTGCTCAAGTACCTCAAGCGCCACCCGGTGCCCCGGCTCACCATCGCGGGCGGCTTCGCCAAGCTCTCCAAACTCGCCGCCGGGCATCTGGACCTGCACTCGGCGCGCTCCCAGGTCGACAAGGGCTACCTGGCCGGCCTGGCCCGCCGGGGCGGCGCCGGACCGGACCTGGCCCGGGCCGTCGAGGAGGCGAACACGGCGCTGGAGGCGATCCAGCTGTGCCGGGCGGCCGGGGTGCCGCTCGGCGACCTGGTGGCCGAGGCGGCCCGGGCCACCGCGCTGGACGTCCTGGTCGGCTCACCGGTCGCGGTCGACGTGATCTGCATCGACCGTGCGGGCACCGTCGTCGGCCGCGCCGAGCCGCTGGGCCCGGCGGGCCGCTGACCCGGGCCGTCCGGGAGGGTGGCCGGTCGGCCGGGGTGGTCGGGGCCGGCCGTCAGCGTGCGGTGGCCGTGGCCGCCGGGGGTCGGCTGCCGCGCGGTGCGGGTGCGGCGGCGGCCACCGCCGGGGTGCGGCCGGCCAGGCGGCAGCCGAGGCAGTCGGGGTGGCCCTGGCGGGCGGCGGCGTCGCGGGTGCGCCAGTGCCGGGAGCCGGCCGGGCGCGGTCCGGTGGCCTTGCCGAGGCCGGCGAGGTGCAGGAGCCAGGTGGTGGGTGCGGCCAGGGCGAGGACTGCGCCGCCCAGCCAGAGGCCGGCCGCCGATCCGGCGACGAAGGCCGCGCCCATGACGGTGGTGGCGGTGATGACCAGGGCGCTGCCGGTCCAGCCGGCGATGGTGTGGCCCATGTCGTGGTCGCCGTGTGCAGACATATCGGCTCCTCCCGGGGAGGTGATGGGGTGACGGGCAGGCAGAATGGAGCCCGGGAGACAAGTTATCTCACGAGCTAAGTAGCTTAGATCGTAAGGGGAAATCTCTGTGAAGGGCAAGGAGCGTCCGGCGGCGACGCCCGAGCAGGCGTTGTACGCGATGGACCGGATGATCGCGCTCGCCCAGTTCGGGCAGCAGGACATCGCGGGACGGCTGGGTCTCAACGTCACCGACCTGACCTGTCTCGGCTTCGTCATCGAGGCCGCACTGGCCGGCGAGGCCCTCGCTGCGGGTGACCTGGCTGAACGGGCCCGGCTCACCACGGGTGCGGTGACCGGCGTGCTCAACCGGCTGGAGAAGGCCCGCTACGTCCGCCGCGAGGCCGACCCGAAGGACCGGCGGCGGGTCCGCGTGGTGATGGAGGAGAGCGCGCAGGCCCGCCTCATGGAGGTCTACGGGCCGTTCTACCAGCGGCTCGGGGCGCTGTTCGCCGACTACACGCCGGACGAGACCGCCGTGCTGTCCGACTGGTTCACCCGGGCCAGGGCGACCATGCAGGAGTCACTGGACGAGATCCACGACGGCTGACCGGGCGCCGGTGCCCGGTCTCAGCCCCCCGGTGCCGTCCCGGCGGCCCAGCGGGCCGCTTCGGCCACGTCCTCGGCCACCCGCACGCCGGCCGGCGGGGCCGGGCGGCGGACGATCACGACGGGCAGGCCGAGTTCACGGGCGGCGGTGAGCTTGGCGGCGGTGGCCGCGCCGCCGCTGTCCTTGGTGACCAGGACGTCGATGCGGTGCTCGCGCAGGACGGCCCGTTCGCCGTCGAGGGTGAACGGGCCCCGGTCGAGCAGTACTTCGCAGTGGGCCGGGAGCGGCGGCCCGGGGGCGTCCACCGAGCGGGCCAGGAAGTGGAGCCCGTCCAGGTGGGCGAAGGCCGCCAGGCCCTGCCGGCCGGTGGTGAGGAACACCCTGAGCCCCAGGGCGGGCAGGGCCGCGGCGGCGTCGGCGAGGGACCCGACCGGATGCCACCGGTCGCCCTCCACCGGCGCCCAGCCGGGTCGCCGCAGCGCGAGCAGCGGGACGCCGGTGCCCGCCGCCGCCAGGGCGGCGTTGTGCGACATCACCTCGGCGAACGGGTGGGTGGCGTCCACCAGGGCGTCCACCCGCTCCGCCCGCAGCCAGTCGGCGAGCCCGGCCGGGCCGCCGAAGCCGCCGATCCGGACGTCACCGGCGGGCAGCCGGGGTTCGGCGACCCGCCCGGCCAGCGAACTCGTCACCCGCAGCGCCGGGTCCTCCGCGAGGACGGCGGCGAGCCTGCGGGCCTCGGTGGTGCCGCCGAGGATCAGCACCCGGCGCCGCCCGCCGCCTGCGCCCGCGGGCATCAGGCGC
This sequence comes from Kitasatospora sp. NPDC057223, assembly GCF_042669755.1. NCBI lineage: Bacteria > Bacillati > Actinomycetota > Actinomycetes > Kitasatosporales > Streptomycetaceae > Kitasatospora > Kitasatospora sp. NPDC057223. The sequence goes on from NZ_JBHUWW010000227.1 coordinate 3,666, forward strand.
CGCAGGGCTCGTGCGGGCGCTCGCGCCCGGCCGAGTACAGGTGGCTGTCGCGGAACTGCTCGGCGCCCAGCGTGCGGCCGACCAGGATGACGGCGGTGCGCACCACCCCGGCGTCCTTGACCTGGCCGGCGATGTCGGCGAGGGTGCCGCGCAGCACCAGCTCGTCGGGCCGGCTGGCCATCGCGACCACGGCGGCCGGGCAGTCGGCGCCGTAGTTCGGCAGCAGCTCCGCCACCACGTCGTCCACGTACCCGGCGGCCAGGTGCAGCACCAGCAGGGCGCCGCTGCGTCCGAGCGTGGCGAGGTCCTCACCGGCGGGCATCGGGGTGGCGCGCTTGGCGATCCGGGTCAGGATGACGGTCTGGCCGACGGTCGGCACGGTCAGCTCGCGCTTCAGCGCCGCCGCCGCCGCCGCGAAGGCCGGCACTCCGGGGACCACCTCGTACGGCACGCCGGCCGCGTCGAGGCGGCGCATCTGCTCGGCGACGGCGCTGAACACGGACGGGTCGCCGGAGTGCAGCCGGGCGACGTCCTGGCCGGCCTCGTGGGCCCGGAGGATCTCGGCGACGATCTGGTCGAGGTTGAGCTGCGCCGTGTCGACCAGCAGCGCGTCGGGCGGGCACTCGGCCAGCAGCTCGCGCGGCACCAGGCTGCCCGCGTACAGGCAGACCCCGCAGCGCGCCAGGGTGCGCGCGCCGCGCACGGTGATCAGGTCGGCGGCGCCGGGGCCGGCCCCGATGAAGTAGACGGTCATGAGGGCACTCCTGGACGGCTGGTGGGTCGGTCGGCGGGCGGTTCTGCAGCGGGTGGTCTGACGGCGGACCACTGGGTGACCGGCATCGCCTGCCGCCAGCCGGTGAAGCCGCCGACGGGCACGGCGTGCGCGACGGAGAGCCGCAGCAACTCCCCGCCCCAGCGGCGGTACCACTCGGTGAGCAGCGCCTCGGACTCCAGCGTCACGGTGTTGGCGACCAGCCGCCCGCCCGGTGGCAGGGCCGCCCAGCAGGCCTCCAGCAGCCCGGGGACGGTGAGCCCGCCGCCGATGAACACCGCGTCCGGCGTCGGCAGGCCGGCCAGCGCGGCGGGCGCCGGGCCGGTGACGACCCGCAGGCCGGGGACGCCGAGCGCGGCCGCGTTGCGGGCGATCCGCCCGGCCCGGACGGGGTCGCGCTCGATGCTGACGGCCCGGCAGTCGCGGTGCGCGCGCAGCCACTCGATCGCGATCGAGCCGGAGCCGCCGCCGACGTCCCAGAGCAGTTCGCCGGGCGCGGGGGCCAGGGTGGCGAGGGTGGCGGCCCGCACGTGGCGCTTGGTCAGCTGGCCGTCGCTCTCGTACGAGGCGTCGGGCAGGCCGGGCACCAGCGAGCCGCGGACGTCGCCGGCGCATTCGACGGCGATCAGGTTGAGCGGGTCGCCCGGTGGGTGCGGCCAGCCGTCGGCCGGTCCGTCCAGTTGCCGCTCGGCCGGGCCGCCGAGCTGTTCGAGCACCCGCAGCCGGCTCGCCCCGAAGCCGCGCGCGGTGAGCAGCGCGGCGACCGCGCCCGGGGTGTGCGCGTCGGCGCTGAGCACCAGCAGCCGGCGCCCGGGGTGCAGCGCGAGGGTGAGGGTGTCGAGCGGGCGGCCGACCAGGCTGACCACCTCGGCGGCCTCCAGCGGCCAGCCCAGCCGGGCGCAGGCGTACGACACGGAGGAGGGGTGCGGCAGGACGTCCAGCTGCTCCGCGGCGACCGCCCCGGTCTCGACCAGGGTGCGGCCGATCCCGAAGAACATCGGGTCGCCGCTGGCCAGGACGCAGACCCGGCGGCCGCGGTGCGCGGCGAGCAGTCCGGCGACGGCGGGGCGCAGCGGGGACGGCCACGGCACGCGATCGGCGCCGACCGCCTCGGGCAGCAGCGCGAGCTGCCGGGGGCCGCCGATCACCACGTCGGCGGCCGTCAGTGCCTCGCGGCCGCCGACGGTCAGGCCGGACCACCCGTCGGCGCCGATCCCGACCACGGTGACCCGGTCGGGCCCGCTCGGGGCGGGGGCGGCGGCGGGGGCAGCGGTGTCCGTCGGCGCGGGGTCGGGGCCGGTGGCCAACAGGTACTCCTCGCGGGGCTGGTTCGGGGCCGGTCCGGGCGTTGGTTCGCAGGTCGCGCACGGGGCGGTAGGGGCAGCGGCAGCCTACCTGGCGGTACGCGGCGGCTTCGCAGGGCCCGCGCACCCGGGCGTCCGCCGCCCGCCGGCCCGCCCGCCGGCCCGGGCGGCGGTCCGTCGGTGGGATGCGGGTGGGATGCGGGTGGGATGCGGGCGGGATGCGGGCCCGTGGGGTCTGGGCTACGTTCGCGAGGGGGTACCTCAGCACGCAACGGAGGACACCATGTCCGACTCAGCGGTCCCGCACACCACCAGCAACGCCGGTGTCCCGGTGCCGAGCGACGAGCATTCGCTCACGGTGGGACGGGACGGCCCCATCCTGCTGCACGATCACTACCTGATCGAGAAGATGGCCCAGTTCAACCGGGAGCGGGTGCCGGAGCGGGTGGTACACGCCAAGGGCTCCGGCGCGTACGGCGTCTTCGAGGTGACGCAGGACGTCAGCCGCTACACCAAGGCGACGCTCTTCCAGCCGGGCAAGCGGACCGAGATGCTGGCCCGCTTCTCCACCGTCGCCGGCGAGCAGGGCAGCCCGGACACCTGGCGGGACCCGCGCGGCTTCGCGCTGAAGTTCTACACCGAGGACGGGAACTACGACCTGGTCGGCAACAACACGCCGGTCTTCTTCGTCCGCGACACCATCAAGTTCCAGGACTTCATCCGCTCGCAGAAGCGGCGCACCGACAACGGCCTGCGCGACCACGACATGCAGTGGGACTTCTGGACGCTGTCGCCGGAGTCGGCCCACCAGGTCACCTGGCTGATGGGCGACCGCGGCATCCCGAAGTCGTACCGCCACATGAACGGGTACAGCTCGCACACCTACATGTGGATCAACGCCGACGGCGAGCGGTTCTGGGTCAAGTACCACTTCAAGACCGACCAGGGCGTCGACCACCTCACCCAGGAGGAGGCCGACCGGCTGGCCGGCTCGGACCCGGACCTGCACCGCCAGGACCTGTACGACGCGATCGAGCGCGGCGAGCACCCGTCCTGGACGCTGCACGTGCAGGTGATGCCGTTCGACGCCGCGCCGGACTACCGCTTCAACCCCTTCGACCTCACCAAGGTCTGGCCGCACGGTGACTTCCCGCTGATCGAGGTCGGCCGGATGACGCTCAACCGCAATCCCGAGGACTTCTTCGTCCACATCGAGCAGGCCGCCTTCGAGCCGTCGAACCTGGTGCCCGGCATCAGCGTCTCGCCCGACAAGATGCTGCTCGGCCGGATCTTCTCCTACCCCGACACCCACCGGTACCGGATCGGGCCCAACTACATGCAGCTGCCGCCGAACCGGCCGCACGTACCGGTGCACTCCTACGCGAAGGACGGCCCGATGCGGTTCGACCCGAGCCGGGTCGCCGCGCCGTACGCCCCCAACTCCAAGGGCGGGCCGGCCGCGGCGGCGGAGCGCTACGACGACCCGTCGGCGGGCTGGCAGACGTCCGGCGAGATGGTCCGCGAGACCTACTCGCTGCACCGTGAGGACGACGACTTCGGCCAGGCGGGCACCATGGTCCGCACCGTGCTGGACGACGCCGCCCGCGACCGGCTGGTCTCCAACATCGTCGGCCACCTGCTGGCCGGGGTGAGCGACCCGGTGCTGGAGCGGGCCGTGCAGTACTGGCGCAACGTCGACAAGGACCTCGGCGACCGGGTCGCCGCCGGGGTCGGCAGGGCCTGAGCAGGGCCGGCCCGCAGTCTGCGGGTGCTCCGGCGGGCGCGGACCGGTACGGTCCGCGCC
>NZ_JBHUWW010000228.1:0-7257 GCF_042669755.1 Kitasatospora sp. NPDC057223
GGTGCGGGGCCACCCACCCGCACCGCCCGCCCCTCTGCCCCGGCAGTTTCCCCAGCACTGCCGTACCCCTTGCCCCACCGGGGATCCCAGGGATTCCAGGAAGGACGAACAGTCATGTCCGTCACCAGGGCACTGCTCGCCGACGGCGCGTGGACCGACGCGGGCGTCAAGCTCGGCAACAGCCTCGGCGCCATCGCGGGATTCCTCGGGATCCTGCTGCTGGTCTTCTTCGTCGCCGGCCGCGCCTCCGGGCGGCTCAGCCGCCCGCTGGCCATCGGCGTCTTCCTCGGCCCGGCCGTGCTGCTGCTGATCATCGGACTGGTCGCACCCCTGGTGCGGACCGTCTACCTCAGCTTCTACAACGACGACAGCAGCCGCTTCGTCGGCGGGAAGAACTACGGCTGGGCGTTCACCAGCGACACCATCCAGCACGTGCTGTTCAACACGCTGCTCTGGCTGCTGGTGGCGCCGCTGGCGGCCACCGGGCTCGGGCTGGCGCTCGCCCTGCTGGTGGAGCGGATGCGCCGGCAGGCGATCTACAAGTCGCTGATCTTCATGCCGATGGCGATCTCGCTGGTCGGCGCGAGCATCATCTTCAAGTTCATCTACGAGGCCCGGGACATCTCCCAGCCGCAGATCGGCCTGCTCAGCCAGCTGGCGATCACCCTGGGCTGGCAGCACCCGCCGAACTGGATGCTCTCGCAGCCGCTCAACACCTTCCTGCTGATGGTGGTGATGGTCTGGGTGCAGACCGGGTTCGCCATGGTGGTGCTGTCCGCCGCGATCAAGGCCATCCCGGACGAGGTGACCGAGGCCGCGCGCCTGGACGGCGCCGGCGGGTTCAGGCTGTTCTGGTTCGTCACGGTGCCGATGATCCGCACCACCCTCGTGGTGGTGCTCACCACCGTCATGATCACCACGTTGAAGGCCTTCGACATCGTCCGGACGATGACCGGCGGCAACTTCGGCACCCAGGTGCTCGCCAACGAGATGTACTCGCAGTCGTTCGTCCAGTTCAACACCGGGCGGGGCAGCGCCCTCGCGGTGATCCTCTTCCTCGCGGTGCTGCCGCTGGTGGCCTACAACGTCGTCCAGCTGCGCAAGGAGCGTGCCGTCCGATGAACGAGCCCAGCGCGGCCGAGTCCGCCCCCGCCCCCGTTCCCGCCGGCCGTCCGACCGGTGTCGCCCCCGTTCGCGGGCCGGTCCGCAAGGCCTTCAGCCGCCCGCTCGCCTCGGTGTTCGTGATCGCCGTGACGGTGCTGTGGACGATCCCGACCCTCGGGCTGCTCGTCACCTCGCTGCGACCCAAGCGCGACGTGGCGCAGACCGGCTGGTGGAACGCCTTCACCCACCCCGGCCTGGGCCTGTCGAACTACCACACGGTGCTGTTCGAGGGCGGCTTCGGCGTCAGTGGCGGCCTGCTGCCCTACCTGGTCAACTCGCTGGCGATCAGCATCCCGGCGACGGTCTTCCCGCTGGTGATCGCGGCGATGGCGGCGTACGCGCTCTCCTGGGTGCGGTTCCGGGGCAGCGACACCGTCTTCTTCGTGATCTTCGCGCTCCAGGTGGTGCCGCTGCAGATGGCGCTGATCCCGCTGCTGCAGCTGTTCTCCGGCGGCGCGCACCTCGGATCGGTGACGCTGATCCCGGCGTTCGACCTGAGCGGGACGTACGCGCCGGTCTGGCTGGCGCACACCATGTTCGCGCTGCCGCTGGCGATCTTCCTGCTGCACAACTTCATCTCGCAGCTGCCGCGCGACCTGATGGAGGCGGCGGTCGTCGACGGCGCCTCGCACTTCAAGATCTTCCGCTCGATCGTGCTGCCGCTCTGCACCCCGGCCCTGGCCTCGTTCGCGATCTTCGAGTTCCTCTGGGTCTGGAACGACCTGCTGGTGGCGCTCACCTTCGCGGGCGGCACCCCCGAGGTCGCGCCGATGACCGTGCGGCTGGCGCAGCTCTCGGGCTCCTTCGGCGGCCGCTGGGAGCTGCTGACGGCGGGCGCGTTCCTGTCGATCATCATCCCGCTGATCGTCTTCTTCAGCCTGCAGCGGTACTTCGTCCGCGGCCTGCTGGCCGGCTCCGTCAAGGGCTGAGCCCCCGGGCGGTCCCGGGCCCCGCTGCGGGCCCGGATCGCCCGGGATCCGCAGGGAATGTGCGGATTCCGCGGACACGATCACCCCCCAACCGGTACACCAGGATCGGCAGTTCGTCCGATGATGCGGTAACCGGGCCCGGGGGGACGACGTGACGTTCAGAGCTCTCTCGTTCAGGCGTTTCACACCATTCCGACGCGCGACGGCCGGCCTCACCGTGGCCCTCACGGCGCTGGCGCTCCTGGTGGCCGCCCCGGCGCAGGCGGCCACCGCGACACTCGGCAACACCTCGGCCGGCTCGGCCACCGACTCCGGGGACTCCAACTACCTCAACGCCTCCCGGTACGTCACCGGGTCGAGCGGCGGCACCGTCAGCAGCGTCAGCGTGCACGTCGGCGCGGTGGGTGCGGCGCCCGGCAACCAGTTCCAGGCGGCGGTGTACGCCGACAACGCCGGCAAGCCCGCCGCCCTGCTCGCCGGCAGCGCGAGCGCCACGCTCACCCCCAACGCCTGGAACACCGTCGCGCTGACGGCCACCCTCAGCCCCAACACCCCGTACTGGCTGGCCTACAACACCAACGGCGCGAACGCGGCGGTCAACAACCTGCACTACAGCCCCGGCGGCACCAGCGTGTACGGCACCGGCGGTGCGGCCTTCGGCAGCTGGCCGGCCACCTTCGGCCCGACCTCCGGCAGCAGCATCGACCTGTCGGTCTACGCCACCTACACACCCGGCACCGGCGGCAGTACCCCGCCCGGGCAGGGGCCGGGCGGGGAGGGGCCGATCCTGCTGGTCGGCGGCGCGGCCAACCCGTACACCGGGTACTACGCCGAGATCCTCAAGGCCGAGGGCCTGAACTACTACAAGGCCACCGACCTGTCCGCGGTGACGGCCTCGATGCTGGCCTCCTACGACGTCGTGCTGCTCGGCGAACTGCCGCTCACCGCGGCCCAGGCCGCGATGTTCACCACCTGGACCAACGGCGGCGGCCGGCTGATCGCGATGCGCCCGGACAAGCAGCTCGCCCCGCTGCTCGGGCTCACCGACGCCGGCGGCACCCGCGCGGACTCCTACCTCAAGGTCGACACCACCGCGGCGCCCGGCACCGGCATCACCGCCGACACCATGGGCTACCACGGCACGGCCGACCTCTACACGCTGAACGGCGCCACCGCCGTGGCCGGCCTGTACGGCGACGCGACCACCGCCACCGCGAACCCGGCCGTCACGCTGCGCACCGCGGGCAGCGGCCGGGCCGCCGCGTTCACCTACGACCTGGCGAAGTCGGTGGTGCAGACCCGGCAGGGCAACATCGCCTGGGCCGGGCAGCAGCGCGACTCCACCGACGGCTACGAGGCCGGCGAGATGTTCTACGGCGCCGGCGGCCAGGACTGGAACGACCTGGGCAAGGCGCTGATCCCGGTCGCCGACGAGCAGCAGCGGCTGCTGGCCAACCTGATCACCCTGATGGACTCGGCGAAGAAGCCGCTGCCCCGGTTCTGGTACTTCCCCCGGGACGTCAAGGCGGTGGTCGTGATGAGCGGCGACGACCACGGCATCGGCGGCACCGCCGGGCGGTGGGACGGCTACGTCGCGCAGAGCCCGCCCGGCTGCAACGTCGCGGCCTGGGAGTGCGTGCGCGCCACCTCCTACCTCTACACGAGCGGCCCGATGACGGCCGCCCAGGCCCAGGCCTACTCCGACCAGGGCTTCGAGGTCGGCCTGCACGTCACCACCGGCTGCCAGCCCTGGGGCACGCCGGCCGCCCTGCAGGGCATGTACGCGGACCAGCTGGGCGCCTGGAAGGCCAAGTACGGCTCGCTGCCCACGCCTTCGAGCAGCCGCACGCACTGCGTCGAGTGGGACGACTGGGCGACCCAGGCGAAGACCAAGCTGGCCAACGGCATCCGGCTGGACGAGGACTACTACTTCTACCCGGCGTCCTTCACCCAGGACCGGCCCGGCTACTTCAACGGCACCGCCCAGATCATGAAGTTCGCCGACGCCGACGGCAGCCTGATTGACGAGTACCAGGCGACCACCCAGCTGACCGACGAGTCCGGCCAGACCTACCCCGGCACCGTCACCACTCTGCTGGACGCCGCCTACGGCCCGCAGGGCTACTACGCGGCGCTGACCGCCAACATCCACACCGACTACGCGGCCTCCGGCGCCTCGGACGCGATCGTGGCGGCCGCGAAGGCGCGGGGCGTGCCCGTGGTCTCCGGCCGCCAGATGCTCACCTGGCTGGACGGCCGGGCCGGATCGGCGTTCAGCGGGCTGGCCTGGAGCGGCAGCTCGCTGACCTTCGACATCACGGGCGGGGCGAACGGGCTGCGCGCGATGCTGCCGGTCTCCTCGGCCGCCGGGACGCTGGCGGGCATCGCTTCGGGCGGCCACCCGGTGAGCTACCGGATCGAGACGGTCAAGGGCGTCGCGTACGCGTTCTTCGACGGTGCGGCCGGCTCGTACTCCGCCTCGTACGGCGCGGACACCACGGCGCCGGCCGTCACCGGCGCCTCCCCGGCGGACGGCGCCACCGGCGTCGCGGCCGGCACGGCCGTGCGGTTCTCCTTCGGCGAGCCGCTGGACCCGGCGAGCGTGACCGGCTCGGCGCTCACCCTGCGGACGGCCGCGGGAGCCGCCGTCGCGGGCACGGCCGCGTACGAGGCGACGACCAGCGGGGCGGTGTTCACCCCGAGCGCCCCGCTCGCGCTGACGACCGGTTACACCGCGACCGTCCAGGGGGTGAGGGACGTGGCCGGCAACGCGCTGGCGAGCCCGTACTCCGTCTCCTTCACCACGGCCGGCGCGCCGCCGCAGACGCTGGGGAACACGGTGGCCGGCACGCTGATCGACGACACCGACTCCAACCACCTGAACGGCAGCCGGGTCACCACGGGGCCGGCGCCGGTGGCACTGAGCTCACTGAGCGTGCACGTGGGCTCGGTGAGTGCCGCGCCGAACAACCTGTTCCAGCTGGCCGTCTACACCGACGCCGCGGGGTCGCCGGGCACGCTGGTCGCGTCGACCGGCAGCGGCACGCTGACCGCGAACGCCTGGAACTCGCTGCCGGTCGGCGGGGTGACGCTGAGCGCGGGCACGTCCTACTGGTTCGTCTACAACAGCAACGGCACGAGTGCGTCGGTGAACAACATGAACTACAGCTCGGGCGCGCTCGGCCAGGGCGGCTACAGCAGCACCGGAGTGCCCTTCGGGACCTGGCCGGCGAGCTTCGGGCCGGTGGTGAAGGACCGGCTGGTGTACTCGCTGTACGGGTCCTACTGACGGTGCGGAGGGCGCGGGTGGTTGTGTCACAGCTCTGCGACACAACCATCCGGGCCCAGATTTGAACTTGTTCAGAATGGTCGGAACTCTCTAGAGTCTGCGTCATGTCGCGGCGCTCCGTGCGCCGGCCGGCGGACTGCCCCCTGGGCGGATTCCGCACGTCCGCCGACCTTCTGAGGGGGCCCCATGTCCGGTCAGTCCATCCCCGCCGCCCCGCCGCCACCCCGGCCCTTCCCGAACGGCACACCGGTCCAACCCGGCCCGATCGCGGTGGAACGACGCCGCCTGCTCGCCGGTACGGACCCGGACCGCCGGGCACCCGCTACCCCGAAGGTGCTGGCCGCCGCCCTGGCCACCGGGCTCCTCACCGCCTGGCTGCTGGGCGACGGACTCGGCGTCAACCTGCTGCTCTGCGCGGCCGTCGCCGCCGTCGCCGCCGGGCTCACCGCCCGGTCGGCCGGCCGCCGGGTGCGGCCCTGGACGCTGGCCTGGAGTGTGCTCGCCCTGGCCCTGCTGGTGGTGCCCGCCCTGTGGGACGCGGGCTGGCCGGCCTTCCTGTCCGTCAGCGCCGCGCTCGCCCTCACCTCGCTCGCCCTGCACGGCGGACGGCGCTGGACGGGCGTCACCCTCGCCCTGCCCGGCGTGCTCTGGCAGCTCGCCCCGTCCGTCCTGTGGGCCCTGGACGCGCTTCGCGGGCGGGAGTACCCCGCGAAGCAGAAGGTGCTGCCGGTCCTCAAGGCGCTCGCCGTGGCGGTCGTCCTGCTGGTCGTCTTCGGCGCCCTGTTCGCCGGCGCCGACGCCGCGATGGCCGACGTCCTGGAGAGCCTGACGCCCTCCCTCGACCTCGACGAGCTGCCGCTGCGGTTCGTGCTGCTGGTACTCGGCCTCGTCACCGCGCTCTCCTTCGCCCACATGGCGGCCGGCCCCCGCCGCTGGGACCGCCTGCGGACCGAACCGGGCCGCGAGCGCGGACGGCTCGAATGGGCCGTGCCGCTGGGCGCGCTGAACCTGATGTTCGCCGCCTTCACCGTCGTGCAGGTCGTCGTGCTGGCCGGCGGCCGCGACGCCATCATGACCAACACCGGGATGAGCCGATCCGAGTACGCCCGGCAGGGCTTCTGGCAGCTCATGGTGATCACTGTCCTCACCCTCGTCGTGGTCGGACTCGCCAAGCGCTGGGCGCCCCGGTCCACGCCGGCCGACCGGCGGCTGGCCAGGGCGGTGCTCGGGACGCTCTGCGTGCTGAGCCTGGTGGTGGTCGGCTCGGCCCTGGTCCGGATGTACTTCTACGTGGACGCCTCCGGCCTGACCAGGCTGCGCCTGTGGGTACTGGTCGTGGAGATCTGGCTCGGCGTGGTCTTCCTACTGGTCATCGCCGCCGGGGCGCTGCGCGGGGCCGGCTGGCTGCCGCGGGCCGTCCTGCTCAGTGCGGCGCTCACCGCCGCCGTCTACGGCCTGATGGGCCCGGACGCCGTCGTCGCCGAGCAGAACGTGGCCCGCTTCGAGCGGACCGGCCAGATCGACCTGCGCAACGTCCGGGACCTCTCGGTCGACGCCGCCCCCGCCCTGGACCGGCTGACCGGCGACCGGCGGACCTGCGCGCTGGCGCTGATCTGGTACGACACCGGCGGCTCGAAGCCCTGGTACGCGATGAGCCTGGCGCAGTCCCGCGCGCGGGACGTCTTCCGCGACCACCCGATCGGGGACCGCGAGGACAAGGCCTGCCGGCGGGCCGGCTTCGAGCCCGGCTACTCGGAGCGCTACTAGGGCGCGTCCTCAGGCTGCTGTCCGCCGGGCGAACGACGGGAGTCCGAAGACGCGCCCGGTACTGACGGCAGGAGAGCACGACGGCGCCGGCCGGAGGATCGGATCCTC
>NZ_JBHUWW010000229.1:0-7189 GCF_042669755.1 Kitasatospora sp. NPDC057223
CCCGTAACACCCCCCCCCCCGGCCCCCGCGGGGGGGGCGGTCGGGCGGGCGCGCCCCCCGTGCGGTCCCGGCCCGCCCCCCCCCCCCCCCCCGGCGGGCCCGCCCGGCGCCCCGGTGCCGCCGGCCGGCCGTCGAACACCAGGAACGGACACCGCATGGGCAAGGCAAGCACCGACGAGACGGGCACCCGCGACGGTCACGGCCGCGCACCCCGGCTGCGCAGCCTGCTCGAAACGATCCCCGTCTACGTCCCCGGCAGTCCGGCCGCGGACGGCACCGGCTGGAAGCTGTCCTCCAACGAGAACCCCTACCCACCGCTTCCCGGCGTGGTCGAGGCCGTGACCGCCGCCGCCGGGCGGATGAACCGGTACCCGGACCTGCAGGCCACGGAACTCACCGGCCGGCTGGCGGAACACCTCGCCGTCCCCGCCCGCCACATCGCCCTGGGCACCGGCTCCAGCGCGCTGCTGCAGCAGCTCCTGCAGATCACCACCGACCCGGGCGACGAAGTCGTGTACGCCTGGCGGTCCTTCGAGTCCTACCCCATCGTCACCCGGCTGTCCGGGGGGCGGGCCGTTGAGGTGCCGCTCACCCGTGACGAGGCCCACGACCTCGACGCCATGGCACGGGCGGTCACCGGCCGCACCCGGCTGGTCCTCGTGTGCACGCCCAACAACCCGACCGGCCGGGCACTGCGGCGGGACGTGCTGGAGCCGTTCCTGGACCGCCTGCCGGCCGATGTGGTGATCGTCCTGGACGAGGCGTACGTGGAGTTCACCGGCGACCCCCACCACGCGGACGGCCTGGAGCTCTACCGGGACCGACCGAACGTCGTGGTCCTGCGGACCTTCTCGAAGGCCTACGGCCTGGCCGGGCTGCGGATCGGCTACGCGGTGGCCCACGAACCGGTCGCCGACGCGCTGCGCACGGCCGCCGTCCCGTTCGGCGTCTCCACGGTGGCGCAGAGCGCCGCGATCGCCTCCCTCGACCGGCGGGCCGAGCTGATGGAACGGATCGGGGAACTGATCACCGAACGGGGACGCGTCCGCGAAGCACTGCTGGACCAGGGGTGGACCCCGCCCGACAGCCAGGCCAACTTCCTCTGGCTGCGCCTCGGCCGGCAGACCGCCGCCTTCGCGGGGCACTGCCATGACTCCGGTGTGGCCGTACGGCCCTACGGCCAGGACGGCGTGCGGATCACCGTCGGCGAGCGCCGGGCCAACGACGCCCTCCTGACCGCGGCCGGCCGGTTCCGCAGCAGGCCCCCGGCCACCGCAGGCGATTGACGTCCGGTCACACCGGAGCCGGGGGACGACGCCCGCGGAGCGGTGCCGTCCCCCGGCGCTCTCCCCCGTACCCCTGTCCGGACCGCTCAGAGGCGGAGGAGGCGTTCGGCGTTGCGGTGGGCGATGTCGTGCTGGGCGTCCTCGGAGAGTCCGGAACCGGCCAGGAAGGCGCGGGATCCGGCGTTCCCGACGAAGGGGTAGTCGACCGAGTAGATCATGCGGTCGGTACCGAGGAGGTCGGTACAGAAGCGCAGGTGGGGGGCGGTGAACATGCCACTGGGGGTGTAGTAGGTGTTCTGGCGGACGTACTCGCCGATGGTGCGGTCGAGGCCGGTGGCCCTGCGCGGCAGGGCCTCGTCGAGCCGGTCCAGGTACCAGGGGACGGCCTCGCCCCAGTGGCCGAGGATGAACTGCAGCTCGGGATAGCGGTCGAGGACGCCGCTGAGCACCAGGTGGACGAAGTGGATGCCGGACTCGTTGTGCCAGCCCCACGCCGCCGTCGCGAACCGGGTGGCGACGACCTCGTCCAGGCCGGCCTCGTAGTTCCCGGCGGCGGTGACCCGGGTCGGCGGGGCGGGGTGCAGGTAGACCGGCACGCGCAGCTCGGCGGCGGTGCGCAGGATCGGGTCGAAGCGCTCCGCGGAGAGGAACTCGTCGTCGGTGCGGCCGTGGATGAGGGTGCCGACGAACCCCAGGTCCTGAACGGCGCGGCGGAGTTCGTCCGGGGCGTGGCCGGGGGCGGTGGTGGGCAGCGACGCGAAGGCGGCGAACCGGTCGGGGTGGCGCCCGCAGGCCGCCGCGAGACGGTCGTTGACGTCGCGGACCAGCTCCGGTGCCACGTCGGCGGGCAGGTACTGGGTGGTGAGGTTGGACAGCACCTGCATGTCGATGCCGTCGGCGTCCATGGCGGCGAGCCGGCCCTCGTCCAGGTCCTCCAGCACCTCGGCCGACGGGCTGTAGGGCAGGCCGCTCGCGGGGGCGTAGGACGCGCCGAAGCCGGGGCTGACGTGGGCCGTCCGGGCGGCGGAGGCCCTGGCCACGCCGGCGTGCAGGGTGTGCTCCTCGATGGTGATCAGCTTCATGGCGTTCCTCACTTGTCCGACTTCTCGCCCAGCCAGGTGAAGGCGGACTCCTTGATGTCGCGCTCCAGGTCGCTGCCCCTGGTCGCGAAGACCCGGCTCACCGGGAAGCCGCTGGCCTCCAGCAGGTAGGCCAGGGCCGCGTATTCGCGGGGGTGGCGGGCGACCGCTGCCGCGTCGATGTCGACGATGCCGGCGGGGAAGGTGAAGGTGCCGAAGTCGTAGACGCTCTTGCGGTCGGCGATGCCCCACACGCCGTCGCGCTTCTCCAGGCGGTCGATGAAGCGGTTGTGGCCGTTGCAGCCCAGGCGCAGGTCGACGTTCTCGCCGATGATGACGGCGTTCGTCTCGCTCACGGCGCGGGTGCCGTCGGCGGAGAAGGTCACCACGGGCGCGGTGACCAGGTGCTTGGTACGGAAGGCGGAGGCTCCCATCCGGGCGGAGGCATCCACGAACTCGTACGCCGGCCCCTCGAACCAGGTGATCTCGATCCGGCCGTCGGGGTGGAAGAGGCCCTTCAGCCGGTCCCACTCGCCGAGGTCGCGGTGGATCCAGCCGGTCATGAGATCCGCGATGTCCTGTCGGTCCTGAGATGTCGTGTTCATGCGTCCACTGTTCGCCCTGGCGAGCGATAGGTCCAACCGAAAGATACGATCAACTCATCGCTGCGGACGATGGATGTGGGGCGGACAGTGGAACTGCGGCACCTGCGCTACTTCGTTGCCGTCGCCGACGAACGGCACTTCGGCCGGGCCGCCACCCTGCTGCACGTCACCCAGTCCACCCTCAGCGCCCAGGTGCAGGCGCTGGAGCGTGAGGTGGGCGGACGCCTGTTCACCCGGACGAGCCGGCGCGTCGAGCTGACCGAGGCCGGCGAGCTGCTGCTCCCCGAGGCCCGCCGGGCCCTGGCGCAGGCGGGCCGGGCCATGCAGGTCGCCCGGCAGTCGGTGCGCGGCGAGACGGGGGCGGTGCGGATCGGCTTCTCCGGCGTCGCCGTGCTCCAGGGCGACCTCTCCGACGATCTGCGCGACTTCCACCGGACGCACCCCGGGGTCGGCCTCACCCTGACCGAGCTGCCGCCCGCCGCCCAGATCCAGGGGGTGCGCGACGGCGCACTCGACATCGGTTACTGCCCCGACCTCGGCCTCAGTGACGCCGACGGCCTCCGCGTCACCCGCCGCGCGCTCACCCCGCTGTCCGTCGCCCTGCGCTCCGACCACGCACTGGCGTCCGCCGCCGCGGTGACCACGGCCGACCTGACCGCCCACGACCTCATCGTCTTCGCGAGCGGCGAGGAGGACGAGACCGTCCTCTCCCGGCTCTGGCCCGCCCACGAGGAGGACCGCTCCCGGGTCCGCCTGGTCGGCAGCACCCTCGGCGTCCTCGCCCTCGCCTCGGCCGGCGCGGGAGTGGCCGTCGTCCCCGCCGCCACGCAGTGCATCGCCCTGCCGGGCCTCACCTACCGCCCCCTGAACGGCGCGCCGCCGGGGCCGGACCTGCTGGTCATCAGCCGGCACGACGAGACATCGGGAGCTGTACGCGCCTACCTCGACGCCGTCCCGGCGCCCTGACCCCGCCACCGGGCGCAGCACCCCGGGCGCAGCACCCCGGGCCCGGAACGACGAGCCCTCCGGTGCGGCCCGGTCCGGCGTGCGGAGGGTCCGCCGATGGGGCCGTCGGAGCTACGGCGGCGGCCGCTCCCGTAGCTCCGGCCCGGTTCGTGCGGTGGTGTCAGGTGGGGAGTCCGACGGCGCGCTCACCGCTCCGTCGTTGCTGGATGACGACGGCGATGACGAGGAGGGCCCCCTGGGCGACGTTCTGCCAGAAGGAGTTGATGCCCTGGACGGTGAGGCCGTTCTCCAGTGCGCCGAGCAGGGCGACGGCGAGGAGGGTGCCGCCGATGCCGCCCTTGCCGCCCCGGAGGGCGGCGCCGCCGAGGGCCGCGGCGGTGATGGCCTTGAGTTCGAGGCCTTCGCTGCCGGAGGTGGGCTGGCCGGAGCCGGTGCGGGCGGTGAGGAGGATGCCGGCGACGGCCGCGACGGTGCCGATGAGGGCGTAGACGGCGATGAGGTACTTGTTGATGTTGATGCCGGCGAGGCGGGCGGCGGTGTCGTTGCCGCCGATGGCGTAGATGTTGCGGCCGATGTCGGTGTACTTGAGGAGGAGGTGGACCGCGACGCAGGTGAGGATGAGGATCCAGACCATCACCGGCAGGCCGGCGATCTTGCCTCGGCCGAGGAAGACGAAGACGTCGTTGTTGAGGACGTAGCCCTGGGCGCGGCCGTTGGAGATGAGCTGGGCGAGGCCCTTGTAGGCGGCGAGACCGGCGAGGGTGGCGATGGTGGGGTTGACGCGTCCGTAGACGATGATCACGCCGTTGAGGACGCCGATCAGGAGGCCGACCCCGACGGCGGCGGCCATGCCCACGAAGGCGTTGGAGCCCGCGCCGGTGAAGGCCATGGCGCTGACGACGGAGGCGACGCCGGCCTGGGAGCCGACCGAGATGTCGAGGCCGCCGCAGATGATGACGACGGTCTGGACGACGGCGAGCAGGCCGGTGATGGTGGCGGCCTCGGCGATGACCTGCATGTTGTCGAGCGTGAGGTAGTTCTCGTTCAGTACGCCGAACAGGACGAGGACGAGGGCCAGCGCGCCGACGAGGCTGAGGTTCTGGCCGCCGAAGGTGGCGAGGAACGTCAGCGGGTTCTGGCGCTTGCGCTGGTCGGCGCCGCTGTCGGCGGCAGGGCGGGTGGTCGTGGCAGTCATGCGGTTGCTCCTGGGGCGGTGGCGATGTCGTCGGCCATGGCGAGGTTGAGGATGGCTTCTTCGGTGGCCTCGGCGCGGTCGAGTTCGCCGGTGATGCGGCCGTTCTGCATGACGACGATGCGGTCGGCGAGTCCGAGGACCTCGGGGAGTTCGGAGGAGATGACGAGGATCGCCACGCCCTCCTCCGCGAGGTCCGCGATGATCCGGTAGATCTCGGCCTTGGCACCGACGTCGATGCCGCGGGTCGGCTCGTCGAGGATCAGCACTTTGGGTTTGCGGGCCAGCCAGCGGGCAAGGACGACCTTCTGCTGGTTGCCGCCGGACAGCTTGCGGACCTCGTGCTCGATCGACGGGGTGCGCACCCGCAGCCGGTCGGTGTACTCCTGCGCCAGCTCCCGCTCGGCCCCGCGGCGGACGAAGCGGAAGCGGCGCAGGCGCTCCAGCACGACCAGCGAGGTGTTGTCCCGGATCGAGCGGTGCAGGAACAGGGCCTGGGCCTTGCGTTCCTCGGGCGCGAGGCCCAGGCCCGCCCGGATGACGGCTCCGGGCCGGCCCGAGGGCAGCCGCTGTCCGTCGAGGGTGACGGTGCCGTGGTGGACGGGCAGGTCCCCGGCGAGGGCGAGGGCGAGTTCGGAGCGTCCGGCGCCGATCAGGCCGGCCAGGCCGACGACCTCGCCGGCGTGGATCCGCAGGGTGACGTCGCGGACGGCATCGGTCGTGATGCCCTGGACGTCGAGGACGAGCCGGCCGGGTGTCACCCGCTCGCGGGTGAACATGGCGGTCAGGTCGCGGCCGACCATGAGGCGCACCAGTTCGCCCTCACTGGTGCTGCGGGCGTCCTGGACGCCGGCGAGCTCGCCGTCGCGCAGGACGGCGATGCGGTCGGCGAGTTGGAAGATCTCCTGCATGCGGTGCGAGACGTAGATGATCGCGGTGCCCTCGTCACGCAGCCGGCGGATCAGCGTGAAGAGCGCCTCGACCTCGTGCTCGGACAACGAGGAGGTCGGCTCGTCGAAGGCGATGACCTTCGCCTCGCCGGCCAGTGCCCGCAGGATCTCGACCAGTTGGCGCTGCGCGGGCGTGAGCTGGGAGCCGAGCAGTCCGGGGTCGAGCACCTTGTCGAAGCCGTGGCGTCGGAGGTCGGCGGTGATGCGCCGGCGCAGTTCGGCGCGGTCCAGGCGTCGTCCGGCCGTGCGGGGCAGCGAGCCGGCGTAGACGTTCTCGGCGACCGAGACGTGCGGGATGATCTCGGGTTCCTGCGGGATGATCCGGATGCCGGCGCGGCGGGCGTCGGTCGGCGAGGAGAACTGGACGGGCCTGCCGTCGAGGACGACGCCGCCCTCGGTGGGCTGGTGGTCGCCGGTGAGGATCTTCAGGAGAGTGGACTTGCCGGCCCCGTTCTCCCCCATGAGGGCGGTGACCTGACCGGCGGGAAAGTCCAGGGTGACACCGCCGAGAGCCCGCACCGGGCCGAACCGCTTGGAGACGTTCTGCACGCCGGCACTGCCGGGGGGCGGTGCGGTGGGCGAACGGGGGTCGGCGTTCGTGTCGCGGGCTCTGCTCACGGTGGTCACCTTCGAGTTGTGCGGGAGGACGGGCGGCGCTCGTCGCGGAGGCCGCCGGTGGAGTGGGTGGCGGGGCGCCGCCCCGGTCCCGTCAGGAGCGGGATACCGGGGCGGTGTCGGCCGGCCGGCCGAGGGTCGCGGGCCTGCCCGGGGTGTCAGCTGCAGGTGACGCCGGCGGACTTCCAGGTGCTCGCGTCGACCATGGTGGTGGGGGCGAAGGCCTCCTTCGGGAAGTCCTTGCTGTTCTTGAGCTTGTCGTACAGGGTCTGGACGGCCAGTGCCCCGACGTCCTTGCCGTTGATGAAGAGGGCGGCCTTCATGCCGGAGGGCTTGTCGCCGCTCCAGTCCTTGCAGGCGAGGTAGGCGCCCAGGCCGACGCCGATCACGTTGTCGGCGCCGACGCCGGCGTTCTCCAGCGCGGTGACGCCGCCCTGGACGTTCTCGTCGTTGCAGCCCCACACCACCCAGTGCTTGACGCCGGCGTTGGCGGTGA